>JANLYC010000491.1:0-1667 GCA_031365435.1 Nocardioidaceae bacterium | reverse complement strand
GCTCACCTCGACCCCGAGCGACGCGGCGATCTGGGCCGACCTGGCCAGGCAGAAGTCGCCCGCGACGATGGCGACGAAGTTGCCGTAGCGGGCGTTCGCGGTAGCGATGCCGCGGCGGGTGTCCGCTTCGTCCATGACGTCGTCGTGGTAGAGCGACCCGAGGTGGACGAGCTCGACGGCAACGGCCCCCTGCACCACGTCGTCGATCGCGTCGCCCGCCCCGCTGTAGGCGGCAGCCAGGGCGAGGACGGGCCGGATCCGCTTGCCTCCGGCGATGATCAGGCTCTGCGCCACCTCCGTGAGGAAGGCGTCCTCGGTTGTGACGGACCGACGAAGCGCCATTTCGACGCGGGCGAGGTCGGCCTCGAGCGCAGGGAGGTCGAGCGGCAGCGAGGAGGACACGACCGAAAGGGTACGCGACCTGCTCCGCAATCTCCTCGCAGAAGCGCTCATGGGCCATCCCCACGGTGCCGATGTGACGAACAACCGCTGTTCTGTGCAGTCGTCGACCCGAAACCCTTGGACCGAGTGGATGAAGCGAGCGCCACTCCGGGTTCGGTATCTGTGTTCAGGCGCATCCATGGGCCGGCTAATCGCAAGCCCCCGGTACACTGACCCACACACCAGTGGAGCCCTCGCTCCACGGGAGACCAAATCGCATCGCCTCAACCCATCGGAGGCACTCCGTTGTTCGAACGTTTCACTGACAGAGCCCGCCGCGTCGTTGTCCTCGCCCAAGAGGAAGCGCGGCTGCTCAACCACAACTACATCGGCACGGAGCACATACTCCTCGGCCTCATCCACGAGGGCGAGGGCGTCGCGGCGAAAGCCCTCGAGTCGCTGTCGATCTCGCTGGAAGGCGTGCGCGCGCAGGTGGAGGAGATCATCGGCCAGGGCGGCAGCTCGCCGTCGGGTCACATCCCCTTCACGCCTCGGGCCAAGAAGGTCCTCGAGCTCTCGCTCCGTGAGGCCCTGCAGCTCGGTCACAACTACATCGGCACGGAGCACATACTCCTCGGCCTCATCCGTGAGGGCGAGGGCGTAGCGGCGCAGGTGCTCGTGAAGCTGGGCGCCGACCTCAGCCGCGTGCGGCAGCAGGTCATCCAGCTGCTGTCCGGTTACCAGAGCGGCGGCACCAGCGGTGAGAAGGGCGGCACCCCCGCCTCGGCCGGCGTGGGCCAGAGCAGCTCCGGTGGCGAAGCGCCGCAGGGCTCGCTCGTGCTCGACCAGTTCGGCCGCAACCTCACCACCATGGCCCGCGAGAAGAAGCTCGATCCGGTCATCGGTCGCGAGAAGGAGATCGAGCGGATCATGCATGTCCTCTCGCGTCGCACCAAGAACAACCCGGTGCTCATCGGCGAGCCCGGCGTCGGCAAGACGGCCATCGTCGAGGGCCTCAGCCAGCGCATCGTGGCCAACGACGTCCCCGACACCATCAAGGACAAGCAGCTCTACACGCTCGACCTTGGTGCGCTCGTGGCCGGCTCCCGCTATCGCGGCGACTTCGAGGAGCGCCTCAAGAAGGTGCTCAAGGAGATCAAGACGCGCGGCGACATCATCCTGTTCATCGACGAGATCCACACACTCGTCGGTGCCGGTGCGGCCGAGGGCGCAATCGATGCTGCGAGCATCCTCAAGCCGATGCTCGCTCGTGGCGAGCTCCAGAC
>JANLYC010000462.1:0-5971 GCA_031365435.1 Nocardioidaceae bacterium | reverse complement strand
CTCGATCACCGTGGCCCCGGCCTTGACCCTGACCGACCGTGAGTACCAGCGGCTGCGCGACATCGGCATCGCGATCATCCGCGAGGTCGGCGTCGACACCGGCGGCTGCAACATCCAGTACGCCGTCAACCCGGCCGACGGCCGCCTGATCGTCATCGAGATGAACCCGCGCGTCTCGCGGTCCTCGGCCCTGGCGTCCAAGGCGACCGGCTTCCCGATCGCCAAGATCGCCGCGAAGATGGCCATCGGCTACACCCTCGACGAGGTGCCCAACGACATCACCCGCGAGACGCCGGCGTCGTTCGAGCCGTCCCTCGACTACGTCGTCGTCAAGGTGCCGCGGTTCGCCTTCGAGAAGTTCCCCGCGGCCGACCCGACCCTCACGACGACGATGAAGTCGGTGGGCGAGGCGATGGCCATCGGCCGCAACTTCACCGAGGCGCTCCAGAAGGCGCTGCGCTCGCTCGAGAAGTCCGACGCGGTGTTCAGCTGGGCGCAGCCGCCGGATGACGTGGCGGACCTGCTCGCCCGCGCGGCCGTGCCCCACGACGGTCGGCTCCGTGTCGTGATGGACGCGATCCGGGCCGGTGCGAGCGTCGCCGAGCTGTACGACAGGACCGGGATCGACCCCTGGTTCCTCGATCAGCTGCTGCTCATCGACGAGGTGGCTGCTCAGGTGCGGGCGGCCCCGACCCTGACGCCTGAGCTGTTGCGCACGGCCAAACGGCACGGCTTCTCCGACGCTCAGATCGCCGAGCTGACCGGTAACAGCGACGAGGTCGTCCGCGGCGTCCGGCACGCCCTGGGAGTCCGGCCGGTCTTCAAGACCGTCGACACGTGTGCTGCCGAGTTCGCGGCTCGGACGCCGTACCACTACTCGACGTACGACGACGAGACCGAGGTGCAGCCACGGACCCGGCCGGCCGTCATCATCTTGGGGAGCGGCCCGAACCGCATCGGCCAGGGCATCGAGTTCGACTACTCCTGCGTCCATGCCGCCATGGCCCTGTCCGACGCGGGCTACGAGACCGTGATGGTCAACTGCAACCCCGAGACGGTCTCCACCGACTACGACACCTCCGACCGGCTGTACTTCGAACCCCTCACGCTCGAGGACGTCCTCGAAGTGGTCGCCGCCGAGACGGCCGCCGGCCCGATCGCCGGGGTCCTCGTCCAGCTGGGAGGGCAGACCCCGTTGGGGCTCGCGGCGGGCCTCGCGGCTGCGGGGGTGCCGATCGTGGGCACCAGTCCGGAGGCGATCCACCTCGCCGAGGACCGGGGAGCCTTCGGACACGTGCTCGCCACCGCGGGCCTGCCTGCACCCAAGTTCGGCACCGCCACGTCGTTCGCCGAGGCGTCGCTGATCTCGCAGGAGATCGGATTCCCGGTCCTGGTCCGCCCCTCGTTCGTGCTCGGGGGTCGCGGCATGGAGATCGTGTATGCCGAGGCCGAGCTCGAACGTGCACTGCAGCGTCTCGGCGATGGACACCACCACGTCTCCGCCGCGCGACCGGTGCTGATCGACAAGTTCCTCGACGATGCGATCGAGGTCGACGTCGATGCCCTGTTCGACGGCGAGGAACTGTTCCTCGGCGGGGTGATGGAGCACATCGAGGAAGCCGGCATCCACTCCGGCGACTCCTCCTGTGCGCTGCCGCCGATCACGTTGGGGGCCGAGGACGTCGCGCGCATCCGCGAGTCGACGCGGTTGATCGCCGAAGGCGTCGGCGTCCGCGGGTTGATCAACATCCAGTTCGCCGTCGCGTCGGACGTGATCTACGTCCTCGAGGCGAACCCGCGCGCGTCCCGTACGGTCCCGTTCGTCTCGAAGGCGACCGCGACACCGCTGGCGAAGGCAGCCGCCCGGATCATGCTCGGCACCTCGATCGCCGACTTGCGGAGCGAGGGTCTGCTCCCGGCGGTCGGCGACGGCGGCGAGCTGCCGCCGGATGCACCCGTCGCGGTCAAGGAGGCGGTGATGCCGTTCAACCGGTTCCGTACCGAGGACGGGCGCAACGTCGACACCGTGCTGGGCCCGGAGATGCGCTCGACCGGTGAAGTCATGGGTTTCGACGCCGACTTCGGTGCGGCGTTCGCCAAGGCGCAGATGGCGGCGTTCGGCGGGCTTCCGGTCAAGGGCCGGGCTTTCGTGTCGGTGGCCAACCGCGACAAACGGCACATGATCTTCCCGATCAAGCGGCTGGCTGACCTCGGCTTCGAGATCCTCGCCACCAAAGGGACCGCCGCGGTGCTGCGCCGTAACGGGGTGCCTGCGACCGTCGTGCGCAAGCACTCGGCCGGCGTCGGCCCCGACGGAGAGCTCACGACGGTCGGTCGGATCCTGGCCGGTGAGGTCGACCTGGTGATCAACACGCCGCATGGCACCACCTCCGGTGGTTCACCGCGTCTGGACGGTTACGAGATCCGCACGGCCTGCGTCGCGACCAACATCCCGTGCATCACGACGGTCCAGGGCCTTGGCGCCACGGTGCAGGGAATCGAGGCGTTGCGCGCAGGTAACCTCGGCGTGCGGTCGCTCCAGAGCTGGTCCCGCGAAGCGGCCGGCTCCATCGCTCCAGACGAGGAAGGCAGCGCGTGACCTCCACCGACAGCACGTTCGCGTCGTCTGCCACCGAGCGACGGCCGCTGCAGGTGACCGGCGAGGTGTTCTCGATCAAGCGGGTCGGGGACTACTTCCACCTGACGATGGTCGCCGACGGCATCGCCGAGCAGACCCGTCCCGGGAACTTCCTCGCTCTCGCCGTCGGGGGTGACACGTCAGCCCATCTGCTGCGCCGCTGCTTCTCGATCTACCGCGCCCGCCCCGCGGGTGTCTACGGCGGCACGGTCGAGATCGTCTTCGCAGCAGGCGGCGCCGGAACCCAGTGGCTCTCGCGGCTGCAGCCCCACGACGCGGTCGACGTGGTCGGCCCTCTCGGTCGGCCGTTTGCGCTGCCGAGGGAGCCGGTTGCCTGCGCACTGGTGGGCGGCGGCTACGGGTCCGCGCCGCTGTTCGGGCTGGCCGAGCGACTGCGTGAGCGCCGATGTGCGGTCCACATGGTCCTGGGTGCTGCGACCGAGTCGCGGTTGTTCGGCACGCTCGAGGCCCGGCGCGCCGCCCAGTCCGTCACCGTCACCACCGTCGACGGCTCCGTCGGCATCAAGGGTGTGGTCACCGACGCGCTGCCCGGCCTCATCACGCGGAACAAGATCGAGGTGGTGTACTCCTGCGGTCCGATGGGCATGCTCCGAGCCGTCACCGACGTCGCCGTTGAGCACGGCGCCTGGAGCCAGACGGCCGTCGAGGAGTCGATGGCCTGCGGGATCGGCGTCTGCATGACGTGCGTCCTGCCCGTCGAGGGAGACGACGGCGTCATCAAGATGGTGCGCTCCTGCGTCGAGGGTCCGGTCTTCGGCGGCGACAAGGTGCAGTGGGACGCGGTGGGCACGATTCCAACCGGGACGTACGGCGCCGGCACCGGTGGAGGTCACTGATGGCTGACCTGCAGGCACTGCACGCCGACGACGTCGACCTCACGACGGTGCTGGCCGACACCCATCTGGACAACCCGGTCATGACGGCCAGCGGATGCGCCGGTGCGGGTCGCGAGCTCCAGCAGTTCTTCGACGTGCGTGACCTTGGTGCGGTCGTGACCAAGTCGATCATGCGCGACCCGCGGTCGGGACGGCCCACACCGCGCATGGCCGAGACCCCGTCCGGCATGCTCAACTCGATCGGTCTGCAAGGCCCCGGCATCGACTCGTTCCTGGCTCGTGACCTGCCGTGGCTGCTGCAGCAGGGCGCACGTCCGATCGTCTCGATCGCCGGATCGTCCCTCGCGGAGTACGCCGAGCTGGCCAGACGCGTCGGACACACACCCGGAGTGGCGGCGATCGAGGTCAACATCTCCTGCCCGAACGTCGAGAACCGTGGCCTGGTGTTCGCCTGCGACCCGGTGCAGGCGGCCCGGGTCATCTCCGTCGTACGCCGGGACACCCCGCGCGGCGTCCCCGTGCTGGCCAAGCTGTCGCCGGACGTGACGAGCATCGTGGAGATCGCCCAGTCGGTCGTCGAGGCGGGCGCCGACGGCCTGGTGCTGATCAACACTCTGCTGGGCCTGCGCGTCGACCTCGACACGATGCGACCCCAGCTCGGCGGGGTCACGGGTGGGCTGTCCGGTCCAGCGATCCGCCCGGTGGCCGTCCGGGCAGTCTGGCAGGTGGCCGCGGCGTTGCCGGGAGTCCCGATCGTGGGCGTGGGCGGCGTCCGTACCGGGGCCGACGCGTTGGAGTTCCTTGCCGCCGGAGCGTCGGCCGTCCAGGTCGGGACCGCGATCTTCAACGACCCCGCAGCCCCGATCCGGGTCGTGCGTGAGCTGCGCGAAGAGCTCGCCCGGCGCGGCATCGGCAAGGTCGGGGAGGCGATCGGGCTGGCGCACCACCCGCGGGGCGCCACGGCCGTGACCGATCTGTCCGACGTGGGACAGCCGCCCGCCGCCCGCACGGAAGGCTGAGGATGCAACCCTTTGGCGCTCGTCTCCACCTGGCCATGGAACGGAGGGGCCCGCTGTGCGTGGGGATCGACCCCCACGCCGCGCTGCTGGCTGCCTGGGGCCTCGACGACAGCCCTGCGGGACTGGAGTTCTTCGCCCTGACCTGTGTCGAGGCGTTGGCAGCCGACGTGGCGGTCCTCAAGCCGCAGTCGGCGTTCTTCGAGCGGCACGGGGCCGCCGGCATCGGCGTCCTCGAGAAGACCGTTGCGGCCGCTCGCGACTCTGGCGCCCTCGTCCTCCTCGACGCCAAGCGTGGTGACATCGGTTCGACGATGCAGGGGTATGCCGAGGCGTACCTGGACCAGTCCTCGCCCCTGGCCGTGGACGCGATGACCGTGAGCCCCTACCTCGGGTTCGGATCCCTGCGGCCGGTCCTGGACACCGCCGCCTCCCAGCACGCCGGCGTCTTCGTGCTCGCTCTCACGTCCAACCCCGAAGGTCCCGAGGTGCAGCACGCCACGACGTCAGCCGGCTCCGTGGCCGGGTCCGTGCTGTCGGCGATCTCGGCGGAGAACGCCGGTGCCGAACCGATGGGCTCGGTCGGGGCCGTCGTGGCCGCCAACCTTCCTGAGTGCCTCGAGGACCTGGCGATCAACGGGCCTCTGTTGGCGCCTGGCTACGGCGCGCAAGGTGGTGGTCCGGACGACCTGCACCGGATCTTTGCCGGCGTCGAGCGAGCGGTGCTGCCCACCACGTCGCGTGAGGTGCTCGGCGCAGGCCCCTCGGTGTCGGCTCTGCGCGAAGCCGCCCGGCGTTCTGTGGATGCCGTGCGGGTGGCGCTGGGCCGCTGACGGGCGAGCGTCATACGCCGATGTCTCGGTGCGTCGCCTGGTCGCGCCGCATGAGTGCGGGCTGGGTAGGGTGACCTGCGCAATGACACGAGTCGACGGCTCGCACCTTGACGAGGAGACATGATGACGAAGCGTCTGGCGGCCGTTTCAGCCGCGACCGTGGTGAGCCTGGTCGTGCTGGGTGGGTGTGGCGGAGGCGACGACGGCAGCGACTACTGCAAACGTGTCAAGGACGGCGCCAAGAACACGACGCTGTCCAAGCTCGACCCGAGCAAACCGGAGAACCTGCAGGCGTTCGTCGACGAGGCGAAGAAGCTGCAGGCTGCTGCACCCGCTGAACTCAAGGACGACTACGCCGAGGTGCTCAAGGCTTTTGCTGATCCGGCAAACGCCTCCGCGAAGGTGACGACGGCGATCGACGCGATCCAGAAGTACGACGGGGACACCTGCGGGGTCACCTACTCCAACTGACTGCCCCCCAGCATCTCCCCGTGGCGGAGACGTTTGCCTAGTACACACGCCGGGTGCACTCGTCACAAGGCTAATCCGCCTTGTGACGAGTCCACCTGCCTTGTTCACAAGGCAAACGCGCGGCCCGGTAAGGCAGACTGCAGAGCAGGATGGAGA
>JANLYC010000417.1:0-2194 GCA_031365435.1 Nocardioidaceae bacterium | reverse complement strand
TGTGCCCAAGCCAGCTCTGCTGTCCCCTACCCACGTTTGCCTAGTGAACAAGCCAGGTGGCTTGTGAACTAGGCAAACGTGGGGCCAGGACTGGGTATATGCCTGGGTGGCATGGGTGGTCAGTGGAGGGCGACCGTCAGGAGCAGGGCGGAGTCCTTCAGGGCCTCGACATCGTGTCGTTGTGGCGGGATGGCGAGCAGGTCGCCCGGCCCGAGCTCGACACTGGCCGCACCGGCGCGCACCACCACCTGACCTTGCAGGCAGAGCAGGGTGGCATCCCCGGGGCTCTTGTGCTCGCCCATGGTCCGGCCCGCGGCCAGCGCCACCAAGGTCTGGCGCAGGCTTGCTGACGGCCGGCCGTAGGCACGTACCGCACTGCGCCCACTCGGCGCCTGAGCGGCGATCGTCAGCTGTTCTTCGGCGAGGGTGTTGATCGACGCGACGTCCATGCCCTGATCATGTCAGGCGTCGTGGGAGCGTGGTGACTTTGCCGGACACGAGAACGGCGCACGTCCCGCGAACGTGCGCCGGCTCGATGTCGGCCAGCCTCAGGGCTGGGTGGTGATCCGGTTGCCGGCAACCGGGGTGTAGGGGTCGTTCACCCCCAGGTACCGCGACAGGGCATCGATGTCCAGCCCCCCGAAGTACGGGTTCGCCCCGGCCGCGAAGACGCTGAAGTTGTCGCCGCCCCCTGCCAGGAACGAGTTGCAGACCACCCGGTACGTCGCCGCCGGGTCGATGACGCTGTCGGGGGTGCCGTCACGGTTGGTGTCGACCTGGACGGACGACGTGACGACCTTGCTGCCCGGCGCGTTGGACTGGTCCCAGGTGTAGGAAATCCCGCTGACCTGCAGGATCTTGTTGTTGGGCGCCGCGTTGCCGCCGGACCACTGCTGCTCGAGCAGGTCGAGGATCTGCTGCCCGGTCAGCGACATGGAGACGTCGTAGTTGTTGAACGGCTGGGTCGTGAACGCGGCCCCGTAGGTCACGCTGTTGGTGCCGTCCGCGAGCAGGTCGCCCCGGATACCACCGGGGTTCATGAACGCGATCGTCGGCGCCACACCGCCGGCCGGGATGACCGAGGGATCAGTGCGCTGCGCGTCCGCGATCAGGTCACCGAGGGGCGACTCACCGGCTGCGTTGGTCGTCTTGGACACCATGCCGTTCGCCGCGGGAGCCAGGTGGCCGATGACGGCGTTCGCGATCGACGAGACCAGCCCCTTGTACAGGTTGACGAGATCGGTCAGCTCCTGGACGGGAGCGACGTCGGTGTTCGTGACGATCTTGTTCTGCGCGTAGGCGGCGGGCCGCACCACGTCCCGGGTGTTCTTGTTGAGCAGCAGGTGGACGTCGGTGATCATGCGCCCGAACGATGACGCACTGGTGAGCAGTCGGGGCTGACCGGCAGGATCTTGCACCGTGCAGTTGTAGGCCTGGTGCGTGTGGCCGGAGATGACGGCGTCGATCTCGGGGCTGAGGTTCTGGGCGATGGCGAGGGCTGGACCGCTGACACCGGTGCACGCGTCGTACGCCGTGGGGTCAGACGGGACCACGCCCTGGTGGAGCAGGACGACGATCGCCTTCACTCCCTTCTTGCGGAGCTCGGGGACGAGCGCGTTGGCGGTGTCCACCTCGTCGGTGAACGTGAGGCCCTGAATTCCGCTCTGCGTCACGATCGACGGGGTGTCCTTGAGCGTCATACCGATGAAGCCGACCTTCACACCCTTGACGTCGAAGATCCTGTAACCGGGGAAGATCGACTGGCCAGAGTGAGGCTTGCCGTCGTCGTACTTCACGTTGGCCGCAAGGTACTGGAAGTCAGCACCCTCGAAGGGGTGGTCCGGGCAGCTGTTCTGGTTGTTCGCGCCGTTGGGTCCGTCCGGGATGCAGCCACCGTGCTGCAGGCGAAGCAGCTCCTGGTAGCCCTCGTCGAACTCGTGGTTCCCGACCGAGGCGACCTGCAGGCCGATCTTGTTCATCGCCTCGATCGTGGGCTCGTCATGAAAGGCGGCCGACAGCAGCGGCGATGCGCCCACGAGGTCGCCGGCGGCAACGGTCAGCGTGTGGGCGCCGTTGGCCCTGGCCTGGCCACGCAGGTTCTGCAGGTGGCGGGCGAGGTACTCGACGCCCCCGGCCGGCGTGCCGTTGATGCGCCCCGAAGAGCTGGTGGACGGGATCTTGTCCAGGTTGCCGT
>JANLYC010000403.1:0-2558 GCA_031365435.1 Nocardioidaceae bacterium | reverse complement strand
CTGCTGACGGTTGAGCGGCCCTGGTTGGCCGACGCGTTGGCGATCCGAGCGGCCTTTTCTTTGCTGGCGCCCTGATCGCGCACGGCTTCGTAGACCTTGGCGTCCTTGACGGACTGCCCAGGCTTCCTGGCTCGCGGCATGGTGCACCTCCCACGATCGCTGCTGTCGTGAGAGACGTTCCCGCTCGCGCGGGTGCGCAAACGTGGTGAGGCGTCAGACCCTTCGCATGACCGTGACGACCTTGCCGAGGATCGAGGCGTGGGTGCCGTCGATCGGCTCGTAGGCGTCGTTGTGCGGCAGCAGCCAGATCTTGCCGGCCTTCTTCTGCAGCGTCTTGACGGTGGCCTCGCCGTCGATCATGGCCGCGACGATCTCGCCGTTCTCGGCGGTCGGCTGCTGCCGGATCACCACGAAGTCGCCGTCGCAGATGGCCGCGTCGACCATCGAGTCACCGACCACCTCGAGCAGGAACAAGGTGCCGTCGCCGACGAGCTGGCGCGGCATCGGGAACACCTCGTCGACACGCTCCTCGGCCAGGATCGGCCCACCAGCGGCGATCCGGCCGACCATCGGCACGAAGACCGCCTCTGGACGCACGTCGCCGCTGCCGGTCTCGTCGTACGACGCCTCGCTCGCGCTGCCGACGGACCGCCGTGGCTGGCTCTCGGGCATGAGAACCTCCACGGCCCGGGGGCGGTTGGGGTCGCGTCGCAGGTAGCCCTTGGTCTCGAGCACGCGGAGCTGATGGGCGACGGACGAGGAGCTCGTGAGGCCGACGGACTGGCCGATCTCACGCATGCTCGGCGGGTAGCCACGTGCTTCGACCGAGTCGCGGATGACGGCAAGCACACGGCGCTGGCGTGGCGTCAGGCCCGTGGAGTCGGGCGGGCCGTCTGGTAGCTCACGCACCGAGGTGCCGGCAGCCTTTGTCGTGCTGCCGTCTGTGCACGTCTTCGCCGGCTTTGCCGTCTTGGCCATCTCGTCACACCCTCAGGTCGTCCGGTCGGGGCCGGTCGTGGTCGGTTCGTGAGAGCGTCAAGCGCCTGCCTGGGGAGGGGTGCCAGGCGCTTGACGTCTCACCACAGACGGTAAACCCGGGGGCCGACGCTTTCAAACATTTGTTCGAATCGGCGTGTTGCGATCCGGCGATCGGCGAACGTGGACAACGGTGCCCAAGAAGGCGTCAGGGAGGCGTCAGAGCTTCTCCAGCGCCTGCTGCAAGCTGGCCTGTGCCTCGTCGCCGAAGCGCTTCATCGTCAGGCTGAGCAACGGCTCGAGGTACTTGACGAATCCCTGGAACTCGAACTGCGCCGTGTAGCGAACCTGCGTGTGCCCCTCGTCTCCGGTCAGGGAGATCGTGTCGTGGGCGATCACGGTCTTGTTCTCACCGCGGAGCGTGATCTTGCTGTCCGGCTCGAGCCCGGTGGTGACATAGGTCAGGTGGGTCTCGCGGCCGAAGAAGCGGGAGGTGTTCTCGTAGGTCGTCCCCACGCCACCGTCCCCGCTGACGCGCGTGGTCCGCACGGTGCCGGCGTCCCACTCCTCGCTGGTCGTGAAGTCGCTGAGGTAGGCGTACACGCGGCTGATGGGCTTGTCGACCTGGACGGTCCGCTCGAGGGTCATCACGCGTCCACGCTACCCGCCGCCCGTTGCGACACGCCGGTCGAACACGCGTTCGACCACCTCCACGAAAATGTCGCTGCCGGCTGTTACGGTTCAAACATGTGTTCGATCGAACGTCTCTTCGATTCCGTCGCCGTATGCCGACGGGACGCGACACGCACGATCACGCCACGCCGACGAGGACTGTCGGTGGGCACCGATAGACCTGACGCCAGCACCCACGCCCACGCACAGACCAGCCAGATCGCCTTCCCCGGAGGTCACCGATGAGCACCGCCACCATCACCGCACCGCACCGCACCATCCGAGCCGCGCGGCCACGCACGAAGCCACCGACGTCCGGACCGCGACCGGCACCACGGGTCGAGGCGCCCGCCGCCGCGCCCGTGCGCCTGACCCGACGGGGACGGCTGTTCGTGCTGATGGTCGTGCTCGCGCTCGCCTTCGCCGCGTTCACGCTGCTCTCGAGTCCTGCGGTGTCCACCGGCCAGACCCACCACGCCGCGCAGCACACGGTCGTGGTCGGGTCGGGGCAGACGCTGTGGGACATCGCCAGCCGCATCGCCCCCGGCGAAGACCCGCGCACCGTGATCGCTGACATCGTCGATCTCAACGAGCTGCCCGACGCGGGTTCGATCCGGATCGGCCAGAAGCTTTTCGTCCCGACGTACTGATCGAAGACCCGGGGAGGCGACAAGGTCCGAGTGCTGCCAGGTCCTGGCCAGGCAACACTCGGACCTTTCGCGTTGGTCAGAGCGCTCGTGTCAGAGGATGTGGCGGTCCTGGAAGGCGGTCTTGGCGGTGGCGGCGATCGTCGGGTCGCCGGGATAGAGCTCCGCGGCGGTCCGGATGGTCTTCTTGGCGGCTTTCGGCATCGTGATGCAGGGTGTGAAGTCGAACTGCGCCTCCACGATGATCCGGGTGGCCACGTCCCC
>JANLYC010000402.1:0-1924 GCA_031365435.1 Nocardioidaceae bacterium | reverse complement strand
CATGTCAGCGCCGAAGCCTGCCTCGGTGATGACCATGTCGCCGGTCCGCAGCGCGATCAGGTCCGCGATCACCGACGAGTTGCCCGTCGCGATGTTGCCGAACGGGCCGCAGTGAACGAAGGCCGGCGTGTTCTCGATGGTCTGCAACAGGTTGGGTTTGACGGCCTCGCGCAGGATCACAGCCATGGCGCCGGCGGCCTTGAGCTGCTCAGCCGTGACGGGCTCGCCCTCGCGCGTGTAGCCGACGACGATGCGCCCCAGCCGATTCCTCAGGTCGCGCAACGAGGTGGTGAGGGCCAGTGCTGCCATCACCTCCGAGGCTGCGGTGATGTCGAATCCGGTCTGTCGTGGTACCCCGTCCCCGCGGGCGCCCAGGCCGACGATCACGTTGCGCAGCGAACGATCGTTGACGTCGAGGACCCGGCGCCAGGTGATGGTCGGGACATCGATGCCGAGCGCGTTGCCGCGGAAGAGATGGTCGTCGAGCATGGCGCTGAGCAGGTTGTGTGCAGCAGTCACGGCGTGCATGTCACCGGTCAGGTGGAGGTTCAGCTTCTCCATCGGCACCACCTGGCTGTAGCCGCCGCCGGCCGCGCCACCTTTGATACCCAGCGCGGGTCCCATCGAGGCCTGCCGGATCGCGACCACGGCGTTGGTCCCCACGTGGCGCATGCCCTGGGCCAGTCCGACCGTCGTCGTGGTCTTGCCCTCGCCCAGCGGCGTAGGCGTGACCGCCGTGACGACGACGTACTTCGCGCGTGGCTGGTCCGCCAGCTCGGCGATCGCGTCAGTGCTCACCTTCATCACGTCGCGCCCGTACGGCTCGAGCAGATGACTGCCGAGTCCCATCTCGTTCGCGATGTCCTCGATCGGTTTGAGCGACGCGGCTCGGGCGATCTCGAGGTTGCCTTCCGTCACCGTTCCTCCTTCTGGGTCTCACGGGAGACTGGCACGTCAGGTCGAGCCATGCTCCGGACATGACTGATACGACCATGAACCGTGACCCAGCGTGTAGGGCCGATTGTCACGTCCTGACCGCTGCGTCACCCGCCGGTGGAACGCCATTCGTCGACGAGCAGCGCCATCAGCACCTCGTCGTGCCAGCGGTCCCCGTGGAACGCCACCTCGCGCCGTCGACCCTCCTCGCGGAAGCCGGCGCTGCGATAGGACCTGATCGCACGGTCGTTGTACGCAAAGACCCCGAGCTGGATGCGGTGCAGCCCCAGCTCGGCGAACCCGTAGCCGATCATCAACCGCACCGCCTCCGTACCGAAGCCCTTGCTCCAGTGCTCCTTGCCCATGACGATGCCGAGCGTGGCGCAGCGGTTCTTGGTGACACCGAACAGGTTGACCTGCCCGAGCACACGACCGTCCCCGTCCGCGTCCGATGTCGTGGCCTGCGCCGCCGGTGACTCGATGACGGTGAACCCCACGTCGGGGCCGACGTTCGAGCTCCAGCCGCGCATCAGGTCCGAGACGGTGGCGGCCGGAGTCGGTCGCACGAATGCGGTCTGGAAGATCGAGACCGCAGGGTCCGTCCACCAGCGGACCAGCTCGGTGAAGTCCTCCTCGCGGGACTCGCGCAGACTGACGTGCTCGCCGTGGAGCAGGCGTTCGCCGTACATGAGCGCGTCGTCAAGGGTCCAGGGCTCGTCCATGCGCCGATGCTGACAGCCGCACCACCATGACGCAATCGGACATCTCGGCCGACGGCGCGGACTGTCGGCACGCTCGGGCAGGATGGGGAGGTGGCGACGACCAGAGACAGCAGCGACGGCATGGCCGGGTTCTCCCCCGTGGCACGCACCTGGTTCGCCGACGCGTTCCCCGAGCCCACACCGGCACAGAGCGGCGCGTGGCGCGCGATCGCCGCCGGTCGCAACGCCCTCGTCGTCGCCCCGACCGGATCCGGCAAGACGCTCGC
>JANLYC010000385.1:0-6966 GCA_031365435.1 Nocardioidaceae bacterium | reverse complement strand
CCTTGATCGCGGCCACGCGCGACGTCGACCTGCTCACGGGCTGGCTGTCCGGAACCAGCACGCCGCCGGGGCTCGTCAAGGACGACGAGTTCCGCTGGCGGATCACCCACACGCTGTGCGCGCTCGGCGCCGCCGGACCCGACACCATCGTCGCAGAGCAGGACCGTGACCCGTCCTCGCAGGGGGTCGAACACGCGCTGCGGTGTCGTGCCGTGCTGCCCGACCCCGACGTGAAGGCGTCGGTCTGGCAGGCGATCACCAACGACGACCAGCTCAGCAATGCACATCTCGATGCGTTGGCCGGCGACTTCTTCCATCGTGACCAGGTCGACCTGACCGCGCCCTACGTGGAGCGCTACTTCACCGACATACCCGAGACCGCGACGATCCGCACCGGCTGGATCGTGCAGGTGACCGCCACGTTGGCGTACCCGCGGTTCGCGGTCGGTGACGAGACCCTGCACCTCGCCGAGGCACGGCTGGCGGACGAGTCTCTCGACGGGTCGGTGCGGCGCCCGATGAGCGACCTCACCGACGAGCTCCGGCGCATCCTCAACAGCCGTCGGCAGTTCCCCCGCTGACCGAGTTGTCAGAAGTACAGGCGGCTATAGCGCGCCCCACTTCTGACAACTCGGCGGGGTCAGGGGTGGGTAGGTGCTTCGTGGTCGGCGTGACCGCGCGGCTCGACCTGGAACGTCGAGTGGTCGACGTCGAAGTGTGCGCCGAGGCAGGTCTGCAGCGCATCGAGCACCTCGCCTGAGCGTTGCAGCCAGTGGTCGTCCACGACGACGTGGGCCGACATGACCGGCCGCCCGGACGAGATCGTCCAGACATGGAGGTCATGGACGTCCAGCACCCCTTCGATGTCGACGATGTGTCGACGCACATGCTCGAGATCCACTCCGGCAGGGGTCGCCTCCAGCAGGATGGTGACCGCCTCCCGCAACAGGCTCCAGGTCCTCGGGAGGATCAGGAACGCGACCGCAACGGAGGCGATCGGGTCGATGACCTGGGCACCCGTGATGGCAATGAGGAGGCCGGCGACGACGACCGCGGCAGAGCCGAGCAGGTCCCCGAGGACCTCCAGATAGACCCCGCGGACGTTCAGCGACTCCTGCTGGTCACCGTGCAGCCACCACAACGAGACGGCGTTGGCGACGAGTCCCAGCACCGCCACGAGAATCATCACCGTGGTGTGGATCTCGGGGGCGTCCTCGAACCGCCGGACTGCGGACCAGCTGATCCACGCCGCCACGCCGAGCAACAGGACCGCGTTCACCGCAGCTGCGAAGATCTCCACCCTGTACAGCCCGAACGTGGAGCGAGACGTCGTACGACGTTCGGCGATCGTGATAGCGGTCAGGGCGATTCCGATCGCAGCCACGTCGGTGAACATGTGCAGGGCGTCCGCGCCCAGCGCCAGGCTCCCGCTGACCACGGCACCGATGACCTCGGCCACGAGCACCACGCCCGTGACGCCCAACACAGCCGTCAGCCGGCGGCGGTGGCCTGAGTCGGAGCCGCCGTGACGGGGGTGATGGGCATGACCCGGGCGGTGGCTGGTCATCACCCGTCCACTGTTTCATGCAATGGCTCACGGAATCATGCCGTGGCTCACGGACGATCTAGGCTCGGGGCGTGACCCTCGAACGCCGACCCGGACCCACGACGCGACGGACCGTGTCCGAGGTGGTCGAAGGCGCGGCTCATCGACGCGCCGACACCGTGGTGACGGAGGAGCCGTTGGAGATCCGGCTCGCCTGGCCGGGTCAGCGTGCCCACCGGGTCGCGGTGACGATGCGCACGCCGGGAGCCGACTTCGAGCTCGCGGCAGGCTACCTCCTGTCGGAGGGGGTGATCGCCCGGGCCACTCCCCCACGCAGCATCGCCTACTGCACCGACGTCGACCTCACCCCGCAGCAGGAGTTCAACGTCGTCACCGTCGAGCTCGACGAACTGCCCCGACGGCACCCGGCCAGTCGCAGCACGACGATGTCATCCGCGTGCGGCGTCTGCGGCACCGAGAGCATCGACGAGATCTTCACTCCAGCGGACGACCCCGTCGCGGTAGGTCCGGCGACTGCGCCAGACGTGATCACCTCGTTGCCCGAGCAGCTCACGCGACGCCAACAGGTCTTCTCGCGGACAGGTTCCCTCCATGCCGCCGGAGTGTTCGACCCCGCGGGCACGTTGGTCGTCTCCCGCGAGGACGTCGGGCGCCACAACGCGGTCGACAAGGTGCTGGGTGCACGTCAGCTGGGCTCGGCGTCGTACGACGAGAACGTGCTGCTCTGCGTCAGTGGCAGGGTCGGCTTCGACATCGTCACCAAGGCGGTGGCGGGGCGCATCGGGACGATCGTGGCGGTCGGTGGGCCCTCCAGCCTCGCCCTCGACCTGGCTGACCGTGCCGGAGTCACGGTCTGCGGGTTCACGCGGGGGCGACGCTTCGTGGTCTACACACACCCGGAGCGGGTGCGTGCGGCGTGGTAGCGCCGAAGTGTCCCCACGGCGACTTAGCGTTTTCCCATGCGCTTCTTGCACACCTCCGACTGGCACCTGGGACGGTCGTTCCATCGTGAGGGTCTGCTCGACGCGCAGTCGGTCTTCATCGACCACCTGGTCGAGACGATCCGGTGCGAGCGCGTCGATGCCGTCCTCGTCAGTGGCGACATCTACGACCGGGCGCTGCCCCCGGTCGACGCGGTCGAGCTCGCCAACGATGCGCTCAAGCGACTCTTGTCGAGCGGCGTGCGAGTCGTGTTGTCGAGCGGCAACCACGACTCGGCGCAGCGTCTCGGCTTCGCTGCCGACCTGATCGACAGCTCGGGCGTCCACCTGCGCACCGACCCGTCCCGGGTGGGGAGCCCAGTCCTGTTCGAGGACAAGCACGGGAGCGTGGGGGTCTACGCGTTGCCCTACCTCGAACCGGATGTCGTGCGAGCAACGTTGGGCGTCGCCCAGCGAAGCCATCAAGCGGTTCTCGATGCGGCCATGAAGCGCGTTCGCGACGACCTGGCCGGGCGAAGCCGCGGCGGGCGCCACCGCTCGATCCTGATGGCGCACGCCTTCGTCGCCGGGGCGACCGCCTCCCCGAGCGAGCGCGACATCTCCGTGGGCGGGGTCGCGAGCGTCGGGCTCGACACGTTCGACGGCGTCGACTACGCCGCGCTCGGCCACCTGCACGGCCGGCACACGCTGTCCGACGCGGTGCGCTACTCCGGCTCCCCCCTGGCCTACTCCTTCTCCGAGGCGACCCACCGCAAGGGCAGCTGGTTGGTCGACCTCGACGCGGGCGGGCTTGCCACGGCGAGCTTCATCGACGCACCCGTGCCTCGCCCGCTGGCCACGGTGCGTGGAACGCTCGAGCAGCTGCTGACCGACCCGCGCTTCGCGACGGCCGAGCCGTGCTGGGTGCAGGCGACGCTGACCGATGCGCGTCGACCTCGCGCAGCCATGGACCGACTGCGCACCCGGTTCCCGCACTGTCTGCTCATCGCCTTCGAACCCGACGGCGCCTCGCCCGCCGAGTCCGGTCCGATCCGCGACCGAGTCGTTGGCCGCACCGACAGCGAGATCCTGACGCACTTCTTCGACGACGTTCGGGGCAGTGCACCCGAACCCGCCGAGGCAGCCCTGCTGCAGGCGGCCTGCGAGGCGTGCCGGGTCGCCGCGGACGTTGCCTCATGAGGTGCGGATGAGGATCCATCGGCTCGAGCTGACGGCGTTCGGTCCGTTCCCCGGCACCGAGGTCGTCGATCTCGACCGTCTCAACGAGGCTGGACTGTTCCTGCTGACGGGTCCCACCGGCGCCGGCAAGACGAGCATCCTCGACGCCATCTGCTTCGCGCTGTACGGCGGGGTGCCGGGGAGCCGAAACGGGGCCAAGTCGTTCAAGAGCGACCATGCCGCAGGCGATGCGGCGCCGTCTGTCGAGCTGGAGCTCACGATCCGCGACCGTCGCTTCCGGCTGCGTCGCCTGCCGGCGTGGTCCCGCCCGTCCCGGCGCGCCAAGGCCGGCTTCGTCGACGAACGCACCAAGGCCTCGATCGAGGAGCTCGTCGACGGTGCATGGCACGTCCACAGCACCCGCGTCGATGAGGTGGGCCATCTCGTCTCAACGCTGCTCGGCATGAACATGGCCCAGTTCTGCCAGGTCGTGATGCTCCCGCAGGGCGAGTTCCAGACGTTCCTCAGCGCCGGCGCCAGGGAACGACACGACGTGCTCGAGTCGTTGTTCCACACCCACCGGTTCCAGGCCGTCGAACGCTGGCTGGCCGACCATCGGCGATCCCTCGACGTGGCGTGCCGTGAAGCCGAGGCCGGGCTCGATCAGCTCCTCGCGCGGGCCGCGGAGGTCAGCGCCGGTGTCGACGGGCTCGTGACACCGGCCGCGTCCCCGGTCCCCGAGCCGGGCGGGCGCGACTACGCAGACGTCGTCGCGGCCTACGCCGTTCGGGCAGGAGAGCTGATGGCCGCGGCATCGACGGCGGCCGAAGTCAACAGCACCGCCGCCGAAGCAGCAAAGCAGGCCCAGCACACCCTCGACACCGCCCGCACGCTGCTCGACCTCCAGCGACGGCATCGCGAGGCTCACAACCGACGTGACGAGCTCGTCTCCGCCGCAACCGAGGTACGCCGTCGCGAACGCGAGGTCCTGCTGGCGCGGCGCGCAGCCGCCTTCGAGCCACTGCTGGAGCTCGTGTCCGAATCCGACCGCGCTTTGCACACGGCAGGTCTCGCCGTCGAGCTGGCCACCGCTGCGGTGTGGCGACCCGGGCCCGACCACGACCTGTCCACGTACGACGCGGCCACGGCCCAGGCCCACGATCTCACTCAGCAGCTCGCGCGCATCGAGGCGTTGGCCGGAGTCCAGGCCGACCTCGACAGCCTCCAGGCAGAGAACGTCACACTCGAGGTGGAGCTGGCGTCGGCCCGCGCCGAAGAGGCTGATCTGGTTGCGACGCTCGCCACCCTCCCCGACGAGCTCGAACGTGCCGAGCAGCGGCGCGCGGCGGCCCTGTCGGCCCACGACCTGCTGGCGGCGGTCGACCACGAGGTCCGGATCGCCGAGGCTGTTCTGGAGGGGGCTCGCGAAGCCGCCGTTCTGAACGAACAGATCGCCGACCTCGATGCAGCTCTCCTCGTCGCCCGGGAGCGACGCGTGACAGCGCGAGAAACGGCTCAGGACGTCCGCGAGCGTCGGATCGCCGGTATGGCAGCAGAGCTGGCGGCAGGACTCGTGCCCGGCGCCTCGTGCCCGGTGTGCGGCAGCACCGCGCACCCACATCCGGCCGCCCGCGTCCGCGGTAGCAGCGACGCCGACGACGAGGCCGCCGCGCTGACCGCCCTCGACGAGGCTGACGACGTGGTCAGGCAGCTCGAACAACAGGTCGAACGGCTGGCGACGCGGCGGGACACGGCCGCCCGCGTGGCCGCCGGCCGATCGCCCGAGCAGGCCGAGGGAGCACACGAGGCAGTGCTCACCCGCCGTGCCCAGGTAGCCGCCACGGCCGCTGACCTGCCGGCGGCGCGGACCAACGTGGCCGCGCTCGAAGCCCAGCAGACCGGCGCACGCCGCCAGCTCGACGACATACGCCGACTGGTCCATACCGGTGCAGCGCGCCTGGCCGAGAAGACTGAGACGGGTGCCGGCCTGCGCCGACGACTGGACCTCGTCCTCGGCGTCGGATCGACGGTCCACGCCAGGCGCGGGGAGGTCGCAGCCAGGCTGGCCTCGACCGAGCGGCTCGCGACCGCCCTCGAGCAGCAGGCAGCGGCGGGACGTGCCAGGTGCCACGCAGCGGAGCGGCTGGACCGACTCGTCGCGGACTCGATGTTCGCGACCGTGGGGCAGGTACGCGAAGCCATCCGCAGCGAAGCCGATATCGCGTCCAAGGAGGCGCTCAACCGGGCTCACGCGGCCGACAGGAGTGCCACCGACAAGGTCCTGACAGACCCAGCGCTGATGCGGGCTGCCGCATCGCCCAAGCCCGACCTCGAGCTGCTCACCCGACAGACCGAGCAGGCGTCGGCGCGGGCCGGGCTGGCCGCCACCCGGGCGTCCCGGCTCGAAGAGGCGGCGGCACGCCTGGAGTCTCTCGTCAGCGAGCTGGCTCGGGCGATCCTGCGGTGGAAGCCGCTGAGGGAGAGCCACGACGTCGCCGACCGGGTGGCGGCGATGGTCGCGGGCACGGCCAGGGACAACCTGTCCAAGACCCGGCTGTCGCACTATGTCCTCGCTGCCCGGCTCGAGCAGGTGGTGGCCGCCGCGAACCTTCGCCTGCGGGGCATCTGTGCCGGCCGCTATGAGCTCCAGCACACGCTGGCGCGCGGTGTCGGCGACGCTCGCGGGGGTCTGGGACTACGCGTGCTCGACAGCTACACAGGCGCCCGTCGCGACCCTGCGACCCTGTCCGGCGGTGAGACGTTCTACGTCAGCCTGGCGCTGGCGCTGGGGCTGGCCGACCTCGTCAACAACGAGATCGGCGGTGCCGACTTGTCCACACTTTTCGTCGACGAGGGCTTTGGCAGCCTTGACGCCGAGACGCTGGACGAGGTGATGGACGAGCTCGACGCGCTCCGCACCGGTGGCCGCTCCGTCGGGCTCGTCAGCCACCTGGCAGAGCTCCGCATCAGAGTGCCGACGCAGCTATCGGTCGTTCGGTCACGACGGGGTTCCCGTTTGGATGATTCATGACAACGAGGCCATATATGCGAGACGGAAGGCAGGTCGCGATGCACACTGGTGGAGTGACAAGCGTTTTGACAGGGTCGACCTGCACCCACCGCCCGGCGTGTCCCTCCGCCGATGCCCTCGACCGCGAGGCCGCGCATACTGTCGTGACCTACCCCGAACAGGGCTGGAGCCTGCTGTGCAACGGCGTGCTCCTGTTCGAAGACACCGGCGAGCTGCTGCCCAACGGTGACGTGATCGCTCCGCACCGCCCCACTGACTTCCGCCCGGAG
>JANLYC010000328.1:0-2392 GCA_031365435.1 Nocardioidaceae bacterium | reverse complement strand
CATGTAGGTGACGGTCTCGAAGCCGCGGTGCGGGTGCCACGGAGTGCCCTTCGGCTCACCGGGCGCGTACTCGACCTCACCCATCTGGTCCATGTGGACGAAGGGGTCGAGCAGCGCGAGGTCCACCCCAGCGAAGGCCCTCCGCACTGGGAACCCCTCTCCCTCGAAACCTTTGGGTCCGGTGGTCACCGAGAGGACGGGGCGGATGATGGTCTCGGGAGACCGCACGGGCACGCGCGGAAGCACGGTCAGGTCGTCGACGGTCACGGCAGGCATCTGGGCTCCTCAGGTCAGGTCAAGCATTCACCCCTCGTCAACACTGGTTGAACCCTAAACCTTCCCGGTAGCCCCGAGCGACCCCTGCGTCAGTCCGAGCTCGCGCTCGGCGTAGGCCACCGACCAGCGCAGGACGACGCCTCGGTCGAGATCGACGCGGTGAGCCACTGTCTGCAGAGCCAGGCCGTCCAGCAGCGAGAGGATGCGCCAGGAGGCGCCGGGCGGGTCCGTGCAGACGAAGTCCCCGGTGCCGACTCCCTCCTCGATCACGCCCGCCAGCAGCTGCTGCCAGGCCACGTTGAGCCGTTGTGACGTGACGCGGACCGCGGGCCGCCGGCTCGCCTCGGCCCACGCGTCCAGCCACAGCTGGAAGGCCCAGTCCTGCTCGGCGCGGATGTAGGTGCCGAAGAAGCTGCGCATCTGCTCGACCGGGTCCGCGCAGCCCTGCATGGACTCCGCCGTGGCATCGAGGTCGAGCATCGCCGCCTGCTCGAAGGCCGCGGCCAGCAGCTCGTCCATCGACGCGAAGTAGTGGTGAACCAGGCCACTCGAGCTGCCCATCTGCTCGGCGACGTCCCGCACGGTGGTGGCAGCCATGCCGTTGCGCAGCATCACCTGCAGCGCCGCGTCGACGATCGCCGCGCGGCGCTCGGTGGGACTCATCCGGATCGCCATCATGGCCAGTGTGGACTATTGCGCAAGTGTCCAACAAGGTCTTAGGCTGGCTGCTGCTCCGAGCGCCCGTCGGCGTACGCAGGAGCAGTCGACGATGGGAGCCTCTCCGTGATCAAGACAACCCCGTTCCACCCGCGTCTCGACGAGCTCAATACGACCGGACTGTGGGGCCACTGGTCCGGCTACCTGTCGGCGCTGCGTTACGACCATTCGGCGAAACACGAGTACTTCGCCGTGCGCAACGCAGCAGCGTTCTTCGACACCTCGCCGCTGTACAAGTACTGGATCCGGGGCAAGGACGCAGAGGCGTTCCTGGGCGGCGTCATGACCCGCGACATCCGGCAGTGCCGGCCAGGCAAGGCGCAGTACACCCTCTGGTGCGACGACCGCGGCTTCGTCCTCGAGGACGGCGTGCTGTTCCGGCACTCCGACACCGAGTTCCTGCTCACGGCGGCTGAGCCCAACGTCGGTTACCTCCGTGACCTGGTCGGGCGGCTCGACGTCCAGATCGAGGATGCGACCGACCAGTACGCGATGCTCGCCGTCCAGGGGCCACGCTCACGCGAGATCCTCAGCAAGGTTGCTCCCGAGGTCAACGACCTCGCCTTCTTCGACCACACGCAGGCGAAGATCGGCTCGGCCGCGGTGACGATCTCCCGCACCGGCTACACCGGCGACCTGGGGTTCGAGATCCGTGTCGGCGCCGACGACGCGCTGAGCATGCTCGACGCAGTGATGGAGGCGGGCGAGGGTCACGGGTTCATCCCGTTCGGCGAGGAGGCCTTGCTGATGACTCGGATCGAAGCCGGCCTGGTGCTCATCAACGTCGAGTTCTCGTCGAGCCGCTTCGCCTTCACCGACCACGACCGTGTGACGCCCAAGGAGCTCGGTTTCGGCTGGATGCTCAAAGGCATCGACGCCGACGACCGTCCGTTCATCGGTCGCAACGCGATCCGCCGAGAGCTGGCCGACAAGACGTCCCGTTGGGCCAGCGTCGGCCTGCTGATCGACTGGCAGGACTACAACCGTGTCTACACCGAGGCCGGGCTGATCCCGCCGAAGGACGAGACGCCATTGGACTACGAGTCGATGTTGTACGACGACAAGGGCCAGCGCATCGGCTACGCCACCTCCCTCATGTACTCCCCCGTGCTTCAACGCCACATCGCGATGGCGCGCGTCCGACCCGATCTGGCGGCGGTGGGTTCGCGCGTCAACCTCGAGCTCACCATCAACCATCACTACGAGACGGTGGCGGCAGACGTGGCACGGATGCCCTTGTTCAAACCCGAGCGAAAGACGGCCTGACCCATGGCGACCAAGACCAAGACGTATGACGCGATCGTCGTCGGCGGCGGCCACAACGGCCTCACCAACGGCGCCTACCTGGCCAAGTCCGGACTCAAGGTGCTCATCATCGAGCGCCGCCCCTTCGTCGGTG
>JANLYC010000323.1:0-4996 GCA_031365435.1 Nocardioidaceae bacterium | reverse complement strand
CAAGCCAGCCGGCTTGTGAACAAGGCAAACCTGGCTAGGGGACTAAGTACTTGCCTAGGTGACTTGCCCTGCCGATCCGGTGGTATGCCGGACGCCGCCGCGGAACGCCGACGGGAGCAGGTTACGAGCCGGTAATCTCCCTCCATGACTCGCGCCGCCGTCCTCGTCTCCGACTCCACGTCGGTAGACCCGGAGCTCGCCGGGCAGCTCCAGGTGACCGTCGTACCGTTGCAGGTCGTGATCGGCTCCACGGCGTACGACGAAGGCGGTGCAGCCAGCCCCGACGACGTAGCCGCCGCCCTCGAGGCACGCCAGTCGGTCTCGACGAGCCGCCCAGCACCGGAGGCGTTCCTGCGCGTCTACGAGCGAGCTGCACGCGACGGTGCGGAAGCCGTCGTTTCGATCCACCTGTCGGGCGAGGTCTCGGGCACCGTCGAGTCGGCCGAGCTGGCGGCGCGAGATGCTTCGATTCCCGTACACGTCGTCGACAGCAGGCACCTCGGGATGG
This sequence comes from Nocardioidaceae bacterium, assembly GCA_031365435.1. GTDB lineage: Bacteria > Actinomycetota > Actinomycetes > Propionibacteriales > Nocardioidaceae > JANLYC01. The sequence continues at coordinate 4,488 of JANLYC010000323.1, read as the reverse complement.
GCACCGGCTTCGCCGTCGCGGCTGCGGCAACCGCGCTCGACGGGGGAGCCTCAGCGGAAAAGGCTGCCGACGCGGCTCGTGACCGGGCCCGGGGCACCACCGCCCTTTTCTACGTCGACACCCTGGAGTTCCTCCGGCGCGGCGGACGGGTCGGGGCTGCCGCGGCGTTCGTGGGCTCGGCGTTGGCCGTCAAGCCACTGCTGGAGGTCAGGGACGGCACGATCGTGCCCCTCGAAAAGGTGCGCACGGCAGCTCGCGCACTGGCCCGGCTCGAAGAGCTTGCCGTAGCGGCCGCTGGGGACCACGACGTGGACGTTGCCGTCTCCCACCTCGCCAGTCCGGACAAGGCCACCGCCCTGGCCGAGCGGCTACGGGGACGCATCCCGCATCTCGGCGACCTCGTCGTCAACCAGGTCGGCGCGGTGATCGGCGCCCACGTGGGACCGGGGATGCTTGCGGTCGTCATCGCGCCGCGCTGACCGTCCACAGCGCTCGATTCGTCCGGCGGCTGTCCACAGGCCGTCGTCGGGGGTGTCGACGGGCCCGTCGATCTTCCTAGCCTGGCGGCATGTTGGGACGACGGACCACCCGGGACAGTGACGCAGCGGCGGTAGCGCGGCGTCGGCTGGCGGCGATCGCTGCTGAGTTCGATCGAGGTCGTCGACCTGACGAGGGCAGTTCGTCGGCGCCCCCGCCGGTTGTGCGGCCCGCGCCCTTCCCGCAGCGCGTCGGTTACGAAGGCGGCCGACACCGCGGAGAGACGGGGGCGCGGGAGTGGGGGCGCCGGCGGCTGACCCTCCACCACGTGGCGGTGCTCGCAGTCCTCGCAGCGATGCTCGTCGCGGGGGCCGCGTGGTGGGCTTTACGGTCCGCCCCCGACGTCCAGAACGTGCCGCTCAGCAACGCGTCCTTGAGCGCACCCGGCGAGCTGTCGACACCCACGAGCCCGGGCACGCCGCCGGCTTCGACCCCCTCCGACGGCGTGCCCGCTTCGACCACTGCAGGCCCTGACCTGGTCATCGATGTTGCGGGCAGAGTGCGACATCCAGGCATCGTCGAGCTGCCGGTCGGTTCGCGGGTGGTCGACGCCATCGCGGCTGCGGGAGGCGCGCGTCCCGGCGTCGACACCGCTGCCCTCAACCTCGCCCGCGTCCTGATCGACGGCGAACAGATCGTCGTCGGGCTCGCGGTCCCTGCTGGAGCGCCGCCGGTTGGAGCGACAGCGCCGTCGGGTACGACGCCGACCAGCGTCAACATCAACACGGCGGCCCAACCAGAGCTCGAGACCCTGCCCGGCATCGGACCGGTCACCGCCGCGGCGATCATCGACTGGCGCACCCATAACGGACCGTTCGGCAGCGTCGAAGACCTGCTCGACGTCTCGGGCATCGGTGATGCAACCCTCGCGGACATCGAGCCCTACGTCCATGTATGACGCGCGAGCCACTCGACCTGCGGCTCGCACCTGCTGCGCTCGGAGTGTGGGCCGCGGCGGCGCTGGGGCTCGGGTGGACCCCCGCGCACGCGATGGCCGGTGCCGCACTGCTGCTTGGTGGGGCTGCCGGTGTCGCATGGCTCGGGGACCGCCGACGAGCACGTGCCACTTCAGGTCAGCGAGAGGCCCCAGCCCGGCCGCAGGAACCGGCTGGCGCACCCCGCCGGCTACACCGGCAGGCTGCTGCCCTGACCGTCTTGATAGCCGCGGCGGCGGGCTTCGCTGTCGCCGGCCTCCGCACCACCGCGATCGAGGCCGGACCGCTGCACGACCTGGCCGGCCAGCGGGCACGCGTGAGCGTCGAGGCGGTCGTGACGAGTGATCCGGTGAGTCGGCCAGGTCGGTTCGCTCCCTACAGCCTCACCCGGATCCGCGTCGACACGGTGGAGTCCCGCGGCGTCGTGACGCACGTGCGCTCACCTGTGCTCGTGATCGGCGACGAGTCCTGGCTCCGCCTGCGGTTTGGCGAGCAGGTGAGCGGAAGCGGTCGCGTCGGACCGGCGTTGGGGTCTGATCTGGCAGCCGTCCTCATCGCCGACCCACGCCCGCAGGTCACGCAGCCCGCGTCCTGGCTGCAACGTGGTATCGGTGCCGTCCGCCACGGTCTCGTCGAGGCAGCCTCTCCACTGCCGGACGCCGAACGGGCCCTGGTGCCCGCTCTCGTCGACGGTGACGACTCGGCCATGCCGGCCGATGCGGTGAACGACTTCAAGACCACCGGGTTGACACACCTGCTCGCCGTGAGCGGGTCAAACCTGACGCTCGTGCTCGCGTTCGTGCTGGCCGTGGCACGGTATGCCGGCGTCCGCGGACGCTGGACAGGACTGGTGGGCGCCGCAGCGATCGTGTTCTTCGTCCTGCTGGCCCGACCTCAACCCAGCGTGCTCCGGGCCGCCGCTATGGGCGTGGTGGCGTTGGCCGGACTGTCCTCAGGGGCTCGCGCCCGCGGCACCCGCGCGCTGTCCGTGGCGGTTAGCGCTCTCGTGCTGCTCGATCCGGAGCTCGCTCGTTCGGTCGGCTTCCTGCTGTCCACGACGGCGACGGCCGGCATACTGCTGGTCGGCCCCCGTTGGCGCGACAGTCTGGCCCGATGGCTCCCCAGGGCCCTTGCCGAGGCCGTGGCCGTGCCGTTGGCCGCACAGCTGGCCTGTACGCCGGCGATCGCGGCGATCTCGGGGCAGGTGTCGATGGTGGCGCTGTTCGCCAACGTGCTCGCGGCGCCCGCCGTCGGCCCCGCGACCGTCCTCGGCCTCATCGGGGGGCTGCTCGCCCTGGTCAACGATCCGGTCGCACACCTGGCGGGACGACTCGCCGGCATACCGGCGTGGTGGATCGTCTGGACCGCTCGACACTGTGCGTCGTACACCGGAGCCAGCCTCGGCTGGCCGGTCGGGCCGGTGGGTCTGGCGGCGCTGGCCGTCGGCTGCCTCGCGCTCATCCTCGTCCTGCCCCGCATCCTGCGGAGCCCGTGGGCGTCCGTCGCATGCACGGTCGCCCTGGTGGTCGTGGTCCTCCATCCGCTCGGTCGACTCGGCTGGCCGCCTCCGGGCTGGGTCATGGTCATGTGCGACGTGGGGCAAGGCGACGGGATGGTGCTCAACGCCGGTCACGGAATCGCAGTCGTCGTCGACACGGGGCCCGATCCGGTGGCGATGGATGACTGCCTCGACCAGCTGGGAGTACGCCGGATCGCCCTGGTGGTCCTGACCCACTTCCACGCCGACCACGTCGACGGACTCCCCGGAGTCCTCGATGGCCGGCAGGTGGCCGAGATCGAGACGAGCCCGCTGCGCGACCCACCCGACGGCGCGGCATCGGTCGACCGATGGGCAGCTGACGCGAATGTCCCGGTGACGGTGGCGACCCTGGGCGAGACCCGCAGCGTCGGCGAACTGACCTGGAGCGTCCTCGGACCGGTCACGATCCCATCGCCGGACGGAAGCAGCACCGAGGGATCCGGTCCCAACAACGCGTCGGTGGTGATGATGCTCCAGACCCATGGACACCGGTTCCTCCTCAGCGGAGACGCCGAGCCCGAGGAAGAGGACGACATCCTGGCCGAGCAGGTCGATCTCGGTGTCGACGTGTTCAAGGTGGCGCACCACGGCTCGGCCAACCAGGATCCGGACTTCGTGCTGGGCACCGGGGCGAAACTCGCCCTGATCTCCGTCGGTGCCGACAACGACTACGGTCACCCGGCCGCGCAGACCCTCACCCTGCTCGACGACCTCGGCGCCATCACCTACCGCACCGACCGGGACGGCGACATCGCCGTGGTCGACCGGGCCGGCCAGCTTGCCGTCCTCAGTTCGAGGTGACGCTGCCGTTCGCCCCACCAGTGGCTTCGGCAGCGGCCTCACCGGCTGCGGCCCGCACAGCACGCTCGCGCATGGCGTGTTCGTCGGTGCGTGCGTCGTACGACCAGAAGTCCCGCAGCCACCCGGCGGTCAATGTCACCCCGGCGACACAGAGGATGCCGCCGGAGGTGATCGACGCGCGCACCGACCACACGTCGGCGACCAGACCAGCTCTGGTCTGACCGCCGAGCGGCCCGAGCGAGTAGGACAACATCTCGATGCCGGCGAGCCGACCCCGCATCGAGTCAGGGATGGTCTGGTGCCAGACGGTCGACCGGAAGATCGCGCTGACGCAGTCCGCGGCACCGGCCACCATCAGGAACAGCAGGACCAGCCAGATCTGGGGCGAGACGCCGGCCAGAGCCACGGCGACACCCCACACCGTCGCGGCCACCACGATCGCTCGGCCGTGCCGATCGACACGCGACGTCCACCCGGACAGCAGTGTCGCGAGCAGGCTGCCTGCGGTGCCCGCTGTATAGAGCAACCCGAGGGTCGACGGCTTCGCAAAGACGTCCTGCGCCAACGCCGGGAACAGCACCGTCGGCATGGCCATGAACATCGCGACGATGTCGATGACGTAAGTGCCGAGCAGGTCGCGACGTCCAAGCGCGTACCGGATGCCCTCGACGATGC
>JANLYC010000284.1:0-2587 GCA_031365435.1 Nocardioidaceae bacterium | reverse complement strand
CCAAGTCGAGCTGCTGCGCGACCTGCTCATCGCGCAGCTGCCCGAGGGCCCTCCGCTGTACCCCGATGGTGACCTCACCGACGAGCCCGAGGAGACGCTGGTCGCTGAGCTCATCCGCGAAGCGGCCCTCGAAGGCGTCCGCGACGAGCTACCACATTCGATCGCGGTCGTGGTCGAGGAGATGGGCCTACGACCGGATCGTCCCGAAGACAAGCCGTTGCTCGACATCCACGCCAAGCTGTTTCTCGAGCGCGACAGCCAGAAGGGCATCGTCATCGGCCACCAGGGCGCCCGCCTCAAACAGGTCGGGTCGAGGGCACGGCAGCAGATCGAGGCCATCCTCGGTACGCCGGTCTACCTCGACCTGAGAGTGACCGTCGCCAAGGACTGGCAGCGCGATCCAAAACAGCTGCGTCGGCTGGGTTTCTGACTCCGTCTCATGACCACGCTCTGGGCGAGGGCATGAAGTGACAACCTCGCACGACTAGGCTCGAGCGGTGACTGATGCACTGAACCTCGAACAAGCAGTGGTGAACCGGCTCTCGGATCTCCTCGACGCCGGTATGCCGATCCTGCTCGACGGCGGCATGGGAACGCTGCTTCAGGACGGCGGACTCGTCGACGGAGGTGCCGGAGAGCTCTGGAACGTGGAGCGGCCGGAGGTCATCCGCGACGTTCACGACGCGTACGCCGCCGCGGGCGCTCGCATCCTCACCACCAACACGTTCGGCGGCACGCGCCCGCGCCTGCAGATGCACGGGCTCGAGGACCGCGTGCACGAGCTCAACCAGGCGGCCGCTGAGATCGCGCGGTCCGTGGCGGATCCACGTGGTCTCCTCGTGGCGGGCAACCTCGGCCCGACCGGTGAGCTGATCGCCCCGTTGGGGACCATGGACGCCGACGAGGCCACGGGCTACTTCGAGGAACAGCTGCTCGGCCTCAGAGATGGCGGGATCGACATCGTGCTGATCGAGACCATGAGTGATCTCGCCGAGGTGGAGGCCGCGATGGCGGCTGCCCGGAACGTGGTCCCGCACGCCCCCGTCATCGCCACCATGAGCTTCGACACGAATCTCCGGACGATGATGGGTGTCCGCCCGGCCGACGCCGTTCGGCAACTTGCCGAGGGTGGCGCTCAGGCGGTCGGTGCCAACTGCGGCCGCGGCCCTGGCGAGATGGCGGTCATCGCCGCCCAGCTGGTCGAGGCCCGGCCCGAGGGACTCCTACTCGTGGCTCAGAGCAACGCCGGGCTGCCGCAGGTGGTGGGGGACCACTTCGAGTACGACGCGTCAGCTGCCGAGATGGCCGCGCACGCCGAGGTCCTGAGCGGACTCGGGATCAACCTGATCGGCGCCTGTTGCGGCTCGACGCCCGCCCACACCGAGGCCATGCGCGAGGCGCTGATGAACAGTTCTCAGAGCGCCCGCTGACGAAGTCGGCCCAGCGGGCGCGCGAAGGCCGAGCGGCGACTCAGCTCGTGGACTTGTTCCAGCAGAACCCGAAGCGCTGGCCGTTGGCCCAGTCGTCGGCTGACGGGTAGGTCCACGCGTACGTGTATCCGCCGCTGACTCCGAGCGTGTCTGAGACGAGCTTGTCGCAGCGCTTCTGGCCTTCGGACATCGCGACGCTCTCACCCGGATAGGCGCCGCCGGTCGCGCCGAGGCGCAGCGCGTCCAGCGCCCGATACGTGTGGTCCTGGTTGCACATCACGAGCATGGCGCCCGTCGTACCGGGGTCGCCCTGGGAGCACAGGCCGAAGTCGTCGAGGGCGGTGTCCGTGCTGTTGAACCCCCTGAGCTGCAGCGGCAGCTCGGCGAGCACGTGGCTCGACTGCAGTCCGATCACGTCGCAGCGAACCCATCGGGCGCCCTTCTCGAAGTCGGGTTGGCTGGGGAGGAAGTACGTCACCGACAGCCGCGACAGCGATCGCACGGCGGCACTTCCACCGACGTACGCCGCGAAGGCCGAGCGGCACTGCAGGGAAGCCTGTTCCTGCACGGAGTCGTTGCCGATGTCGACGCCCTTGAACGCGACGTCGCCCGGGAGGGCCTTGACGGCGAACGTGTAGGACGTGTGCGGCTTGGTGCACGGCACGGTCGTCGCGGCGTTGGAATAGCGGCCGATCTCTCCGAACGTCAGGTCGTGGCAGGTGTCTGATCGGGGAGCCGGGGCTGGTGCGGATGCCGCGGTGGCGCCACCGGTCGTGCGCGTCTTGGGCGGGTCACTCGCCGGATCGGTGGCGGCGGCTGAGGAGCTGCTGGACGAAGACGACAAGCTGCAACCGGTCAGGACCATCATTAGGCCGGCGGCCACCACGGTTCGGCATCGTGTCACAGGGGTATGGCGGAGGGGGTTCTGCATGGTCCGACCACTGTAACGAGCGCCGGCCAAGCCTCCCGGAGGCGCCCCGCCGCCCCGCGAATCGCGACCCCGCCGCCCCGCGAATTGCGGGAAAGTGCAGCCCTCGGACCCCGTGTCGTCCAGCCCATTCCCGCAAATAGCGGGGCCGCGGGGGGGCGGGGCGCCACCGGGAGGCTTGGCCGGCGCGCGTTAAAGTGGTCGGGCCAAGCACTACCCCCCCCCCCCA
>JANLYC010000272.1:0-2665 GCA_031365435.1 Nocardioidaceae bacterium | reverse complement strand
CGGTGACGGCGTCGGCCAGCCGGGCGAGGTCGTCCGGCCCGACGACGGCGCCCGGCGTGTTGATCTTGGTGGTGGTGCCGTCCGGCTCGGTGATGGTGATGTTGACCCGCGACGGTCGTCCCACCGGCACGTTGATGGGGTGCACCCCGGCCTCGACCAGACCTTTGACCAGCGGGTCGTCGTCATCGGCCGGAAGTACGGCGATCGCCGGCACGCCGGCATGAGCCACCGCGCGGGCGACGTTGACGCCCTTTCCACCGGCCTCGTCGCCGACGCTGAGCGCACGGAAGACCTCTCCGGGCTTGATCGGGCCGTCGATCGACATGGTCCGGTCTACCGAGGGGTTGGCGGTGAGTGTGACGATCATGCGACGACCACATCGATGTCGAGGGCCTCGAGTGCGCGGACGTCGGTCGGGTCGACGCCGTCGTCGGTGACCACGGCGTCGATCTGCGCGAGCCGCGCGAACCTGACGAGGGTCTCGCGGCCGAACTTGCTGGAGTCGGTGAGGACGACTACGCGGCGGCCGGCGGTGACCATCGCGGCCTTCACCGCCGCCTCGTCCTGGTCGGGGGTCGTGAAGCCATGCTCGAGCGTCAGACCGTTGGTGCCGAGGAAGGCCACGTCGACCCGCACGTCGGCCAGTGCCGCAAGAGTCTGTGGACCTACACACGCGAGACTGGCAGCCCGCACACGCCCGCCGAGGAGGTGTACCTCGGCTGGGTTCGAGACCGCCGAGAGCGTGGTCGCCACACCCGCTGCGTTGGTCACCACGGTGAGGCTCCGGTCCGTGGGAAGCGACGCGGCCAGTCGTTGGGTCGTGGTGCCGGCGTCGAGCAGGATGCTGCCACCCGTCACCGGGAGCAGGTCGAGCGCGGCATGGGCGATCCGGTCCTTCTGCGCGGTGGCGGCGAGGTCGCGTTCGGCGACGGCGGGTTCAACCGTGGTCAGGGAGCCGGCGGCCACGGCACCGCCATGGACCCGGTGGATGAGACCGTGACGCTCGAGCAGTGCCAGATCGCGGCGCACGGTCTCGGTCGTGACGCCGAACGCGTGCGCGGCGCCGCTGACGCTGACCCGGCGCTCCCGGGCCACCAGGTCTGCAATGGCCTGCTGCCGTTCCTCTGCGTACACCGGATGCCCCTTCGAAGCGCTGTAATGATGTTGCTTTCTTTTGTTTTACGCCCGCTACTCTTGCATTGTCAACCCCTGGAGGCCTACTATTTCGAAAATACCGCATGAACCCACATCAGTAGGTGGTCTGGTGGGTGTGGTGGACACTGTGAACACGACCGAGCGATCGCACGTCAGGTGCGAGGCAGGATGGCAGGACCATGACCGATGTCAGCAGCGTCACCCTCGGTACGACGACCGGCCAGGCCGGCGTCTCGGGCACCCGGACCGGAACCCCGGTCGTCCCCGGTGTCGCGGTCGGCCCCGTGATCCGACCCGCGGCCGGTGTCGACCTGAGCGCGGTTGTCGACCTGCCCTCGGCGGGCGCCGAAGAGGAGGCCGCACGGTTCGCCGCCGCTGTCTCGGTGGTGGCCGAGCGGCTGCAGGCACGGGCCGACGCGGCTGTCGGAGTCGCCAAGGAGGTGCTGGTCGCGCAGGTCGGGCTCGTAGCGGACAAGGGGCTACGCAAGGCCGTCGACAAGGCGATCGCCGCGGGGAAGTCGGCCGAGGCTGCGACAGTGGCCGGTGTCGAGAAGTTCGCGGCGATGTTCGAACAGCTCGGTGGGCTGATGGCCGAGCGGACGACCGATCTACGCGACCTCGGCAGCCGGGTCGTGGCCGAGCTCCAGGGCCTGCCCGAGCCAGGCATTCCGACTCCCGATCAGCCATCTGTCCTCATGGCGGACGATCTCGCCCCCGCCGATACCGCGGGCCTCGACCCGAGCCGGGTGATCGCGCTCGTCACGCGCCTCGGTGGGCCTACCAGCCACACCGCGATCATCGCCCGGCAGCTGTCGATCCCCTGCATCGTGGCTGCCGACGTCGAGGACCTGCCGGTCGGAACGATCGTGCTCGTCAACGGCGCGACCGGCGACATCATCATCGACCCCGACGAAGCGGAGGCGGCGGCGCTGGTCGACGCCGATCGGCGTACGCGCAAGGCTGCTGAGGCCTGGCAAGGCCCCGGCGCAACCGCCGACGGTGTCCCCGTCGCGATCTACGCCAACGTCCAGGACGGCAAGTCGGCGCAGTCGGCAGCCCAGGGACCGACCGAGGGCGTCGGGCTCTTCCGCAGTGAGCTGGCGTTCCTCGGGCGCGAGGACGAACCCGGTGTCGAGGAGCAGGCGGATCTCTACTCCGAGGTCTTCGCGGCGTTCCGTGACCGCAAGGTCGTGATCCGCACGCTGGACGCAGGATCCGACAAGCCGATGGCGTTCGCCACGCTGCCGGACGAGCCCAACCCGGCCCTCGGCGTCAGAGGACTGCGGCTCTCGTGGAGCAACCCCGGCCTGTTGACGCGCCAGCTCGACGCGATCGCCACAGCCGCTCAGCGCACGAGTACGTCGCCGTGGGTGATGGCGCCGATGGTGGCCACGAGCGCGGAGGCCGAGAACTTCGCCGCGCAGGTCCGCGACCGTGGCCTCACGCCCGGTGTGATGGTCGAGGTGCCGGCGGCGGCGCTGCTGGCTTACCGACTGCTCGAGCACGTCGA
>JANLYC010000264.1:0-6384 GCA_031365435.1 Nocardioidaceae bacterium | reverse complement strand
AGCCGCAGCGCACCGGCATCGCTGGCGGCTTGTTGGATGGTTTCGACCAGCCGACGGGCGATGCCTTGGCGACGCACCGCGGGGTCGGCGAACAGGTCGCGCAGCTGCCACAACCGACCCAGCCCAAGAGATGCCGGGACCTGGTGAACGGCTGCGAATCCGACCATCCGCGGACCGTGGTAAGCGCCGTAGAACTCGAGCTCGCCGGATCTGGCCATCTCGCTGACCCACGCACGTGTCGCGGCGGGAGCCGGCGACTGGCCGTAGTGGATCCGGTACAGCTCGAACAGGCTCGCCAGCTCGGCGACCGCGTCGGACATCGGATCGACAGGACGACAGGCGACGGTCTTTGGCACCAGCACAGCCTACGAGCGCAGCCGCTGCAACACGAACGTCCAAGGCGATCGGCTCGCTCCGCGCGCCCATCCGCTGTGGGACGCTCGTCAAGTCGCCGGGGCGGGGCTGATGCCCGTGCCGGTGGAGATCCCAATGTCGAGATGGACGACCCAGTCGCCCGTGACGGTGCCGATAAGATGGATCTGTCTTGTCGCTGCCTTGTCCAGCCGTATGAGGTCGTGAGCCTCAATCGCGGTCTTGCCAGGTGCACACACAGACCTCGTTGCCTTCGACATCCGCAAGCACCCAGAACGACCGGGCGTGCGCCTCGTTGACCAGCCGGCCGCCGGCCTGGATGGCGGCAGCGACGCGAGCCTCGGCCTCGTCGTGCGAGACGGTCACGTCGAAATGGATCCGATTGCGTTGCACGCGCGGCTCGTCCATCTGCTGGAACCAAATCGACGGTCCCTGCCGGACAGGGTCGATGAGCGCCTCGTCGGCTTCGTCTCCATCCCGTTCGTCCACGTACGCCAGCACCGCCTTCCAGAACGGCCGGATCGCGGGGATGTCCATCGCGTCGATGGCAATCTCGATGGCCTGTACGGGACGCCGCCCGGAACTGCTCGCCGTTGAGACTCCTCCCACGTCTAGGCCAAGGCCCAGGACGACGTCGGCCAGCACGTGCGCCAGCTCAACGTCACGCGTCGTGGTAGCGACCTGCGCGTTGTCCGTCAATGTGAGCTCGACTCGGTCAGGACGAACATCCAGTCGAAGGTGAGCATCGGCGTCCGCACCGCACGCCTCCACAGCCTGAGCAGCGACAGAAACGGCCTGCGCTATCGAATCAACGGCGACACTGGCCGACAAGCCGCCGAGCAGATACCGCCAACCGAGTTGCTCAACTGCTGCCGATGCTTCACTACGGGTCATGATTGAGCACACGGCATCCAGTCTTACAGGCACCACCGACACCTTCGAAAGGAGCCGTGACCCTAGGTTGTGTCGCGCCTTTCCGCCGCGAAATGCGTCACCCGTCAGCATCCGCTCGCCGGCAACGAGCTCGACGGTGCGCTGCTTGGTAATGAATGTCTGGCACAAGGTAGAACCATTCTGCGCCCTGTTGGTCGGTGGGGCCGACGATGTTGGTCGCACCCCACCAGGAACGGACGTCGATGATGGCCTCGAAGACCTCCTGCGGCGTCGCAGCTGCGGAAACGAGTGAGTCAGGTCGCTCATGCACGGATCCTTTCGTGATGTGGCGAGACGATCCCGCCCTGATGTCGCCACGCCCCGGGTTCGTGGCGAGGACGACGAACGCGGCTTGGAGCTACTCCTCCTTCTGCAGCGCCTCAGCAAGGCGCCTGATGCGTCATAGCCGGCCATCCCAGGCGCTGCTCACAGCGTTGAACTGCGCGAGCGCCCGGGCGAACTGCTCCTCGTCGATCCGGTAGCGCCGCTCGCGGCCGGCCGTCTGTCGCTGCACCAGCCCGGCCCTGACGAGCACTGCCATATGCTTGGCAACCGCCTGCCGGCTCACCGGCAGCCGCTGGCTGAGCGAGGTCGACGTACCTGACCAGCCGCGAGCAGCAAGTCGAGCATCTGGCGTCGGGTGGGGTCGCCGATCGCGGACCACAGGTTGTCGTCGACGGTGCTGCTCATGGGCGGGCGTCCAACGTCTCGGCGTACGCAACGAGGCGTGGCAGGAAGTAGTCCCACCCGTGGACGTGGTCCTCGCTGGCGTTGCTCAGGCGATGAGCAGTCGAGCGCCGAGCTCTGCTTCTTCGAGATCGACGATGTCGCGGTTGCGTTCAGCCCATCGACCGGATGAGAGGTCATGGCGCAGGCTTTGCACTGCCCGTTGCTCGACGTCCGTCCCGAGTGCGTCCCAGACGGATATGCCACGGCGGACCTGCTCATCCAGGTACGCCTCTGGCCGCCGCCAGTAGGCCTCGAAGAAGCCGTCAACGCAGTCCCATGGGACGGGCACCGGTTCCAGGTGTGCTCCGATCGCGTCGGCCAACTCGGTCAGCGACGCCAGGACCTTGCGGGCTCTCAAGGCAGCGAACTCGGGCAGGTAGTCACGGGTCAACCAGAACTTGGTGGGATCACTGGTGTCGAACAGGAACACGACGACTCGGCGGGCAACGCGCCGCATCTCCCGCAGACCGGCGATCGGGTCCTGCCAGTGATGAACGGTGCAGACCGCCATCGCGGCGTCGAAGGACTGGTCGTCGAACGGGAGGTTCTCGGCAGATCCAGCCAGGCACGGCGCCGCGCCCCGGCGCCGCTGGGAGCGCATCAGCGCCGAGGGTTCCACTCCGAGGACATAGCGGTCGGGCGGCTCGTACGATCCAGTGCCGGCCCCGACATTCAGGACGGTGCGCGCATTGCCGAGGGCGGTCCAGATCCGCTTTGCGATGCGCGGTTCCGTGCGCCGGGTCACGGTATAGGTGGCGCCGATGCTGTCGTACAGCTGCGTGCTGGACACGTCAGCAGCCTTGCACGCCCTTGACTGCCGCGTGAAGAGGCTCGTCCTTCATACTGCGAGACCGTCGCCGCCGGCCGGACCGCTCGCGGTGCCGGCAGCAACCGTGGCAGGGTGGCTGATGCTGAGCTGACCGGAGGTTGACATGTCAGTCACCGTGATGGTGTGGGTGACCGAGACAGGGTGGATGGCGTGCGTCGACGCCGCCCGGGCGTGGTTGCCCGGTCACACCGTGAGCAACAGTGGCGCCACCGGCGACGGGGAGGGGGAGCCCGGGGCATCGGACGACTCCGACACCGAGATCGTGCTGCTTTACGTGGCCGACGACGACGTGCCTGCGGTTGCGCATGGGGCGTTCGCCGGCCTGCTCGGACGTCGCCGCTTCCGGGACCGGGATCCCGGTGAACAGGTGGCAGCTCTGCTCGACGAAACCGCCGACCAACTCCTCAGCACGGCCGCAGAACGTCTCGGCCGACCCGCGCGCATACTCAAGCGGCACGGCCGGGTCGAGCACGAAGTCGCCATCGCCGCGGCTGACGCTGACCTGCTCATCTGCGCCAGGGACGGTGAGCCGAAGCGGGTGGGACCGCACAGCCTCGGTCGGCAGGGCCGGTTCGTCGTGGACCACGCGGCCTGCCCCGTGCTGTTGGTCTGGCCGCTCGGACCGCCCCCGCCACGGATCCCCCCACCGCCAGGGCCGTCGTCCGGTTCTGGCCAACCGCCGCCGCACGAGCACGGCCACCGGCATCACCCGCCGGAACCACCTGCTCCTGCCTGACGGGACACCGCGAGAGTCCACCGCGGTGCAGCGCTGCTTCGAACGAACGCGCAGCAGTTCGGTGCGAGCGGAGCGGTTTTCGCACGCCCATCTTGACGGCCTCGCGGGCGCGCCGCTCAAACACGCGGGCAGCGTCACTGACAGCAACCGAGCATGCCAAAAACCGGCATTGTGCTGGGAGTTTGCCGGTCTCAGACTCGAACTGACGGACGAGTCAGGAGGACGCAATGCTCATTGCGATGGTGTTGCTGTTCGGTGCTGGTTACATCTGGCAGCTGGTTCCTGACAGCACGACCGGCGGCGAGCTCATGATCAACCGAGCGATGGCCCTGACCTATCTCTTCTTCGGTGAGCTGGCGCTCATCGCCTGGCTCGGGGTCTAGTTCTCCGCTGTCCGGCCCGCACGACGTCCCGCTCCACATCGTCGCCTCGCCTGTCTCCCTTGCCTCAACCGAACGGATGATCCCATTCGCTCCGAACCGCTCGGTCCGGGGCGTCGTCCGGGCCATTTCGGTCGCAAACGCTGGTGACGGACTCCTTACGCTCCGTACCGTCGTCAGTTCGGGCATGCCTCGTACAGGGGTACTCGCTGCGTGGTGTAGCGAGGTCACGGCCCTGAGGAGCACCGATGTCGACAATGAACGAGACCAGGATGCCGCGAGCGGCAGAGGGCACCATCCCCGGCGACTGGCCGGGGTACAACGCCCAGGCAAGCGCCACGTCCGCCGTTCTTCAGGTCGTTCGCGTTCTGCTCGCCGCCCTGGCACTGGCTGGGTTGGTGTACGGCGGCTTCGCGGCTGCGCGGACGCTGCCGACCGGGATCGGCATCATGCTGGGATGGATCCTGGTCAGCTTCGTGGCCGCTCCCCTGGCCGGCCTCGTGCTCAAGACAGCCACCTCCGACAACACCACCCCCGCCGCGACGGCACAACGTGGACATGCTGGACACGTGCCAGGCAGCTCATTGCGCGACTAAGGCCGTTCAGCCCTTTGCTTCCCGCTTGGCAGACCGCCGGGCGGGAGATCGTGGAACTCGACCGTTCATGGCGGTTCCACGAGCAGTACGACGCCGCGCCTTCACTGCCTGCGGGGACGCCCGCCGTGGCAGCTCTTGAGCCGGGTTTCCCAACCCGTTGAAGGTCCGGACACCGCCGTCGTACCGGACGGGCGCCTCGCATCACGCGGGGCGCCCGTACCGTGCTCGGACCGTTGCCGTCGTCCGGTCACAGGTTGATCATGTGACCGGATATGCCGTGCACGGCCTCCTTGAGCGCCTCGCTCAGGGTCGGGTGCGCATGGATGTTGCGTGAGACCTCGGCTGCGGTCAGGTCCCACTGCTGGGCGAGAGTCAGCTCGGGCAGCAGCTCGGTGACATCGGGTCCGATCAGGTGTGCGCCCAGGAACTCGCCGTGCTCGGCGTCGGCGATGATCTTGACGAATCCGCCGGAGTCGCCGAGTCCATGTGCCTTGCCGTTGGCAGCGAACGGGAACTTCGACACCTTCACGTCGTGCCCGCGTTCGGTCGCCTGCTCCTCGGTGTACCCGAAGCTGGCGATCTGCGGTTGGCAGTAGGTCGCCCGCGGCACCATCGCGTAGTCGATCGGCATGGTCTCGGCCCCGGCGATCGTCTCGGCCGCCACGATTCCCATGGCCTCGGCGTTGTGCGCGAGCATGAGCTTGGCGGTGACGTCCCCGATCGCCAGAATGCTGGGCACGTTCGTTCGCATGTACTCGTCGATCTCGACCGCCTTGCGGTCAGTGAGCCGGACGCCGGTGTTCTCCAGTCCGTAGCCCTCGACGCGCGGGGCGAAACCGATGGCCTGCATGACCTTGTCGGCCTCGAGCGTCTGCTGCTCTTCGCCACGCGTCACCGTCACCACGACCTTCTTGCCGGCCTCGCCGGAGTCGTCGATGGAGTCGACGCGCGTCGACGTGAGAACCTGCACGCCGAGCTTCTTGTAGCGCTTGGCGAGCTCGGCCGAGACTTCCGCGTCTTCGAGCGGGACCAGCCTGTCGAGGTACTCCACGATCGTGACCTCGACACCGTAGTTGGCCAGCACGTAGGCGAACTCGACGCCGATCGCGCCCGCGCCGGCGATGATGATCGAGCCCGGCAGCTCCTCGGTCATGATCTGCTCTTCGTAGGTGACCACCCGATCACTGAGGCTGGTGCCGGGAAGCAGGCGAGTTGTTGCTCCGGTGGCCAGGATGCAGTGGTCGAACGTGACAGCTTCCTCACCGCCGGAGGCCAGCTGGACCTGGAGCGTGGTGGCATCGCGGAAGGTCGCGTGGCCCTCGAGCTCCGTGATGTCGTTCTTCTTCATCAGGTAGTGGACGCCCTTGACCCGTCCGTCGGCCACCTTGCGGCTGCGCTGGTATGCCGCGCCGTAGTCGAAGGTCACGTCACCGGTGATGCCGAACGTCTTGGCCTCGGCATGGAAGATGTGCGCCAGCTCAGCGTTGCGGAGCAGGGCCTTGCTCGGGATACAGCCGACGTTGAGGCAGACACCGCCCCAGTATTTCTCCTCGATGATGGCGGTCTTCTTGCCCAGCTGGGCGGCGCGGATGGCAGCGACATACCCACCGGGTCCGGCGCCGAGCACGACAACGTCGAAGTGAGAGCTCATGACCCAAGACTATGGGCTCGTGAGTGAGGCGGCTCGGCCACCTCCGGACCGGTCATGGCGGGTAGGTCGGCAAGGCAGCCGTGGTGTCCCCGAGGCGAGTTTGCCTAGTTCACAAGCCACCTGGCTGGTGAACTAGGCAAACGCGGGCGGCCGGGTGG
>JANLYC010000228.1:0-3577 GCA_031365435.1 Nocardioidaceae bacterium | reverse complement strand
TATCCGGTACGCCCATCATGCCGAGCCGTTGGGGGTCTTCGAGATCTACCTGCCCTACGCCCCCGTCGTCACCAGCATCAAAGCCGACACGCTGCGTGCCTATGCCGCACTCGCTCTCGGGCTGTTGCTGTTGTGGCTGGGCCTGTTCCGGACCGTGGCGACCGCGTCCCGGCAGCTTCGGCGTCAGTCCGACCACAACGCGCACCAAGCCCTGCACGACGCACTCACGGGGCTGCCCAACCGCCTCCTGCTGCACGACCGGATCACGCAGTCACTGCGGGCCAGCGACCGTGACCTGCGCCCGATGGCGCTGGTGCTGATGGACCTCGACCGCTTCAAGGAGGTCAACGACACCCTCGGACACCGGCACGGTGACAACCTCATCCAGCAGGTCGGCGAGCGGCTGCGCGCAACAGGTCGTGCCATGGACACGGTGGCCCGCCTCGGCGGGGACGAGTTCGCCGTCCTGCTGCCGGGGGTCGACGGGGACGCGGGCGCCATGTCCGCTGCGGAGCGGCTTCGGGACGCGCTCCGCGAGCCGTTCGAGGTGGCCGGGCTGCAGCTCTCCGTCGAGGCGAGCCTGGGTGTCGTGCTCTACCCGTCGGCTGCAGGCGATGCCGACGTGCTGCTCCAGCATGCCGATGTCGCCATGTACGTCGCCAAGCGCAGCCATGCCGGCATCGCGATGTACGACCGGGCCGACGACCACCACAGCACCGAGCGGCTCCAGCTGCTGGCCGAGCTTCGGACAGCGATAGGGGAAGGCCAGCTCGTTCTGCACTACCAGCCCAAGCTGCACCTGGGCTCCGGCACGGTGCGCGGCGTCGAGGCGCTGGTGCGCTGGCAGCACCCCGAGCGTGGCCTGCTTCCTCCGAGTGACTTCGTGCCGATGGCCGAACGAACCGGCCTCATCCACCCGCTCACCGAGGTCGTGCTCCGCACCGCGTTGGTGCAGGTCCGGGCCTGGTGCGATGCAGGCAGCCCCATGCCGGTGGCCGTCAACGTCTCGACGCGGAGCCTGCTCAACCTGGAGTTTCCCGACCTGGTCCTGACGCTCCTCACCGAGCACGGCGTCGCTCCGGAGCTGCTCGGGCTGGAGATCACCGAGACGACGATCATGGAAGACCCCCAGCGGGCTCTCGCCGTGCTCACCCGGCTGTTCGAGGCGGGGATCCGGCTGTCGATCGACGACTTCGGCACGGGCTACTCCTCACTGGCCTACCTCAAACGGCTCCCCGTTCACGAGCTCAAGGTGGACCGGTCCTTCGTGGCGAACATGACCAGGAACGAGCGCGACCGCATGATCGTGAACTCGACGGTGGCGCTCGGCCAGAGCCTCGGTCTCGACGTGGTGGCCGAGGGCGTCGAGGATGCGGAGACGCGAGCGGCACTGGAGGATCTCGGCTGCGACCTCGCCCAGGGCTTCCTCTTCAGTCGGCCGGTTGCCGCCACGGACATCAGCGGCTGGGCCACCGGCAGCTGGGCCACCGGCAGCTGGGCTGTCGGAAACAGCCTCCCCGTCTGAGCCTGCCCCTCCCGGTTTCCACATGGGGTCCAATCGGGTGATCTTGGGCACCCCCTTTCCCACCAGGCACTTCCGCACCTACTCTGGAGGCAGAGCGCGTGCGACTGGAGTGCTGCCGGTGGGGAAGCCGGCGCCCGTCACGTGCTGAAGGCACGGTGCGTCATGGTTGCTCGTGGTTCTGCCGACCGGTCCGATCGGTCTGATCGTCCCAGTCGGCCGCTGTCCGAGGTCACGTTCCTCACGGTGGCCGAGGTCGCGTCGGTCATGCGTGTGTCGAAGATGACCGTCTACCGGCTGGTGCACGCCGGCACCCTGCCCGCCGTACGCGTCGGCAGGTCGTTCCGGGTGCCGGAGCAGGCGGTCCACGAGTACCTCAGCCACGCGTTCGTCGACACCGCCTGAGTGGGCCGGTGGGCGGGATGCGCCACGCCGGGTAGGCTGACGCCTTCCGTCGACAGAGCAGAGGGTCACTGGTGGGTTCGGTCATCAAGAAGCGCCGCAAGCGCATGGCGAAGAAGAAGCACCGCAAGCTGCTGAAGAAGACCCGCGTCCAGCGCCGCAACAAGAAGTAGGGTTCCCGCGTGGGACGGGTCGTGATGGTGACCGGCGTCTCCCGCTACCTCGGCGGCCGGTTCGCCCAGCTGTTGCAGGCCGACCCCGACATCTCTCGGGTGATCGGCGTGGACGTCGTCCCGCCGAAGCAGGACCTCGGCGACGCTGAGTTCGTGCGCGCCGACATCCGGAACCCGGTCATCAGCAAGGTGATCACGCAGGCCGAGGTCGACACCGTGGTGCACATGTCGGTGATCGCGACTCCCGTCGGCGCTGGTGGCCGCGCCACGATGAAAGAGATCAACGTCATCGGGACGATGCAGCTGCTCGCCGCGTGCCAGAAGGCGCCGAGCGTGTCGAAGCTCGTGGTCAAGTCCTCGACCGCGGTCTACGGGTCCTCGCCGCGCGACCCGGCCATGTTCACCGAGGACCTCGAGCCCAACGCGATGGCCAGGACGGGCTACGCCAAGGACTCGGTCGAGGTCGAGAGCTACGTGCGGGGGTTCGCTCGCCGCCGGCCCGACGTCAACGTCACGACGCTGCGCTTCGCGAACTTCGTGGGCCCGAAGATCCAGACGGCGCTGACGGCGTACTTCTCGCTGCCGGTGGTGCCGACCGTCCTGGGGTTCGACCCGCGGCTGCAGTTCATCCACGAGCGCGACGGGCTGGAAGTGCTGTGGCGCAGCACCCTGGAGGACCACCCCGGCACGTTCAACATCGCCGGCGACGGCGTCATCACGCTCTGGCAGGCCATTCACCGCGCCGGCCGGCCCGGCCTGCCCCTGCCCCAGCCCGCGGCGCCCTGGATCGGTCAGGTGCTGCGCCGCCTGGGTGTGGCGGACTTCTCGCCGGAGCAGATGCGCTTCCTCGCCCACGGCCGGGTAGTCGACACGACGCGGATGCGCTCGGTCCTCGGGTTCGAGCCGAGGTACTCCACGCTCCAGGCGTTCGACGACTTCGTCGAGAAGCAGCACGTCAGCGGACCGCTGTCCCGTGAGACTCTCAGCGCAGTAGAACGCCGGCTCGTCGACGTGCTCTCACGCACGGCACCGGCCGGAGCCCAGGGAGCCGCAGATGCCTGACGCGAGGGTGATCCCGATCGACGGGGGCGACCGCGCGCGGCGTTCCCCGGCGCCGTCGGCCCGCGATGCGGTGGCTGCTGGCGCGGCCCGGGCCACGGGCGAGCGGTCGCGCCGGCGTACGACGTCGCCCTTGCTGGACGAGTCAGCGACCCCGCCACCGGCGAGACCTCCTCGTGCGAAGAAGGCGAAGACGGCGAAGACGGCGGCAACGGGGGGAACGCGAACCAGGAAGGCAACGACGCCGAAGACGGTCACGGGTGCGGTCCCCGCCGAAGCGGCGAGTTTCGACGCGCTCAGCGAGGCGACCGCCGATGTTGCCGACCTCGCCGAGGGACTGACGCCGGGGTCGGAGTCGACCGAGTGGGAACGCCGGCTTGCCGCCGGTCTGGCGTTATCCGGCGCCGGTTGACGGGGGAGG
>JANLYC010000212.1:0-5567 GCA_031365435.1 Nocardioidaceae bacterium | reverse complement strand
GGCGTCGATGCCGGCGGCGCTCGATGGTGAGTTCGGGTTCGCGGCCAGTGGCACCTGCATCGTGTCCCAGCCCGGCCACCGGTTCTGGTTCGCCAGCGGCGGCGTCAACCCGCCTCGGGTCTTCCGCTCGAGCGATGGCGGTCACCACTGGACGGTCACAAGCGTCCCCATGCGTGGCGGACCCAGCGCGGGGATCTACTCCCTGGCCTTCCGTTCGGCCCACCAGGGGGTCGCAGTCGGAGGCGACTACACCGATGAGACCAACGGAGCCGACGCTGCCGCGACCACGCGCAGCGGCGGCCGCAACTGGCGTGCCTCCGGTCCCCTCGGGGGATACCGGTCCGGAGTCGCCTACCTGCCGGGGGAGCCGGGGACGGTCATCGCCGTCGGGCCCACCGGCAGCGACGTGAGCAGGGACGGCGGGCGCACGTGGACGACCTTCGACCGTGATCGGTACGACGGCATCCAGTGTCGACCGCGCGCCTGCTGGGCCTCGGGCACCGATGGCCGGGTCGCCGTGCTGGAACGCGGCCAAGGCTCCACGTGACCTCGTGAGCCCGACACCCCGGGACCCTCGTGACTTCGTGACCTCGTGACCTCGTGCCGGAGCATGATCAGCTCAACCCGCTCGTTGACGAACCGCTTCGTAGACCGCGATCGCCGCTGATGTGGCGACGTTGAGGCTGTTGACCCGGCCGACCATCGGCAGCTTCGCCGCGACGGCGTCAGGGCCGATTCGTGCGTCGTCGAACCACAGCGCGCTCACACCGTCGTGCTCGGCGCCTACCACGATCGCGGTCGCCCGGGTCAGGTCGAGGTCGGTGACGAGCAGGTCGGTCTCGGGAGTCGCGACGACGATCTGGAGCCCATGCGAGCGCAGCCACGTCACGACCTGTGCCGCGCCGGCGGCCGCGACCGGGACAGCGAACAAGGTGCCCTTGCTGGCGCGTACGACGTTCGGGTTGCCCCAGTCGGCCACCGGAGACGCCGAGATGACGGCGTCGACCCCGGCCGCCTCGGCGGTTCGCAACATCGCCCCGAGGTTGCCCGGTTTCTCCACGGCCTCGCATACGAGCAGCAGCGGCTGACGCCCCGCGGCGACGGCAGTCGACAGCACCGGCTCGAGCTGCTCGAGCGAGCGGGCGGGGTCAGGTACCACGGCGAGCCAACCATCCGGAGACTCACGGTACGACGCCCTGGCGAACGCCGCGGTCCCCATCGTCAGCACCTCGGCCCCGGAAGAGCGCGCCCGATCGATGATCGGCTCGGCACCAGGTCCGATCAGGTCGGGACACGTCACCAGCAGCCGGGGGTGAACGCCGGAGTCGAGCGACAGCAGCAGCTCGTCATGACCCTCGACAACGGTGACGCCTTCATCGTCACGGACCCGCCGCCTGCGCAGGGACAGCAGCCACTTGACGCGGGGATTGGCCGGACTGGTGATCTCGCCCCCGCGCAGGTCTCGTCCCGGCCGGCCGGGCGCGTCGTACTCGTTCACGCGCACGACCCTAGTGCCGCGCTGATGGCATGGACCGCCGCGCGGGTTAGGGTCGGGCGATGCTCCTGCACCTCGTCCGCCACGCTCCCCCTCTCATCGAGCGGGCCGCCCCGGCGTCGACCTGGCCCCTCGACCCGGACCGGCGTGGAGCTGTCGAGCCGTTGCGGCGCAGCGGTGTCCTCCCTGCTGTGCAGGCGTCCTGGTACAGCTCCGGCGAGCCGAAGGCGCTGGAGACCGCCGTCCTCCTGAGCGGGACCGCCGACGTGGCGGTCGTGACCGGGTTGCACGAGGCCGGCCGCCCCGCCGGCTGGATGGACCGGACGGAGTTCGAGGACTCCGTCTCCCGGTCGTTCGCCAGCCCGGCCGAGCCCGCCCGGCCGGGGTGGGAGGTGTTGGACGACGTGCGCGCTCGGCTCATTCGTGCCCTCGACGAGGTGGCTGCGCCGGCCGCCGGACGCGGTCCCGGCCAGGTGGTCCTCGTCGGCCACGGCACGGCCTGGACCGTCCTGGTCGCCGCCCTCACCGGTGCCGCGCCGGACCTGGTCGCGTGGCGCACGATGACGATGCCGGACCATTGTCTGCTCGAGCTGGGGAACGGCAACGCCGCAGCGCCGATGCCCGGGACGCCGCCTGCCCGTGTCGTGCGTCACTGGGGGGCCTGGCGAGCGGCCGGTAGCTCACGTCACGCGTGAGAGACTGGCCGAGCCATGTCTGAGTCTGCTCCGACGGCGCCCACCGAGTCCGGGGCCGCCAAACCGCTGCCCCTCGTGTTCGATGAACCGCGCCGCGCCAAGAAGCCGCCCCGCATCTCGCCGACCTCACCTCCGCCGAGCGCAGGGAGGTCGTCGAGGCCGCGGGGCTTCCCGGCTATCGTGCTCGCCAGGTGTCGCACCACTACTTCTCCCGGCTCGTCGACGACCCCGCCGCGATGACCGACCTTCCCGTGGACCTCCGTGAACCGCTGGCGACGGCGCTGCTGCCGGACCTGATCACCCCGGTGCACACGATGGAGGCTGATCAGGGGACGACCCGTAAGACTCTGTGGCGGCTCCACGACGGAGCACTGGTCGAGTCGGTCCTCATGCGCTACCCCGGCCGCGTCACGCTGTGCGTCTCGTCGCAGGCCGGCTGTGGCATGGCGTGCCCCTTCTGCGCCACCGGTCAGCGCGGGCTGCAGCGCAACATGAGCACCGGGGAGATCATCGAGCAGGTGCTCGCCGGTGCACGCTCGCTCGCCCGCGGCGAGGTGTCCGGTGGACCCGGTCGGGTCTCGAACGTCGTGTTCATGGGCATGGGCGAGCCGATGGCCAACTACAACGCGGTGATGGGATCAGTACGCCGGATGACCGATCCGACACCGGACGGTCTGGGGATGTCCGCGCGCGGCATCACGCTCTCGACCGTCGGTCTCGTACCGCGCATGCTGCAGCTCGCGGACGAAGGCATCCCGGTCACGCTGGCACTGTCCTTGCACGCGCCCGACGACGAGCTGCGCAACGAGCTCGTGCCGATCAACACCCGCTGGAGCGTGCGCGAGGCGGTCGAAGCCGCGTGGAACTACGCCCGCGTGACGAAACGCCGCGTCTCGATCGAGTACGCCATGATCAAGGACATCAACGACCAGGCCTGGCGTGCGGATCTGCTCGGCGAGGTGCTGACGTCATACGGCGACTGGGGTTGGGTGCACGTCAACCTGATCCCGCTCAACCCGACGCCCGGTTCCAAGTGGACGGCGTCGCGTCCCGAGGACGAACGCGAGTTCGTGCGGAGACTGGAGGCCAAGGGCGTGCCCACGACGGTCCGCGACACCAGAGGCCGCGAGATCGACGGCGCCTGCGGCCAGCTGGCAGCCACCCAGGCGCAGTCCTGATGCTGAACTACGACGACGAGGCCGAGCACTACGACGACTCACGTGGT
This sequence comes from Nocardioidaceae bacterium, assembly GCA_031365435.1. Classification (GTDB taxonomy): domain Bacteria; phylum Actinomycetota; class Actinomycetes; order Propionibacteriales; family Nocardioidaceae; genus JANLYC01. Next base: position 2,152 of record JANLYC010000212.1, on the reverse strand, counting down.
GGACAGCCGCGGGCGGATGCGGTGGCTCACGCCATCGGCTCGATGCTCCCGTCCAGTCGTGCGTTGTTGATCGTGGATGTGGGGGGCGGCACCGGCATCGTCGCCGGAGCGCTGGCCACGTCCGGCCGGCGCGTCGTCGTGGCGGACCTCTCGGCCGGGATGCTGCGCCAGGCGGCTCGGCGGCTGTCCGGCTGGCAGGTCCAGTCGACCGCGCTGGCGCTGCCGATCAAGGACGCGTCGGTCGATGTCGTGACCTGCATCTGGCTCCTGCACCTGCTCCCGAGTCACGACCACGTGATCGACGTCGTGGCGGAGGTGGCACGGGTGTTGAAGCCCGGCGGCCGGTTCCTGGCAACGGTCGACAAGGATGCCGCGACGGGCCGGATCCGAGACCGCGAGCCGACGGATCGCCGCGACGACGTCGAGGCCGCCTGTCAGGAGCGCGGGCTCAGGTACGTCGGGAGCACGCAGTTCGCCGGCCCTGGCCAACAAGAGGGCTCGCCCGACGTGGCGTACCCCCTGGTGGCGTTCTCCAGGGGGTACCGCTGAGGGGTGGTTCACCGCGACCTCGCGCCGCCAGCACGTCAGGCGCGCAGCAGGCTGAGCACTTCGTCCACGGAGTCGACCAGCGCGACGGCACCCGCCATGGCTCGCCCGCGCGCCAACGTCGACAACAGTGGCCAGGCCGGGACCTGCCGGGTCCAGTGGTGGACGCCCACAAGCACCATCGGGGTCGCGGCACCGGTGTCGGAGTAGTAGTTCTCGCAGGCATCCTGGAAGATCTCCTGGACCGTGCCGGCAGCGCCGGGCAGGAACACGATGCCCGCCCCGCAGTGTCGCAGCAAGGTGTCCTCGCGCAGCGAGTTCTGGAAGTACTTCGCAACGGAGGAGGCGAACACGTTGGGCGGCTCGTGCCCGTAGAACCAGGTCGGAATACCCAGGCTCGCCACACCGCCTCCGGTTTCGTCGACCTGGAGTCTCGCTGCGAAGGCCGTCCGGGCCCAGCGCGTGACGGACGGTCGGAAGTCCGGCACCTTCGCCAGCTTTCGCAGGACCTCGTCGGTATCGGGCTCGGTGGACGCCGAGAGGAACGCGCCGAGGTTGGCGGCCTCCATGGCTCCGGGCCCGCCGCCGGTCACGACGTAGTGCCCCGCCCCGGCGAGGCTGCGACCGAGCATCGCCGCCTCACGGTATGCGGGGTCGTCTCGGCCGAGGTCGTGGCCCCCCATCACGCCCACGGCGCTCCTGCCGTCGAGCGCCTCGGCGAGGGCATCGTCGATCGCGTGATCGTGCAAGGCCGCCGCCAGCGTGTGCGCGACGTCGCGACCGTGGCCGCGCGACCACGCGTAGCACCGGGCGTCCGGAGTGGAGCCGTAACGCCGTTCCAGCAGGCCGTCGTACAGCTCGGCGGGGGAGTAGAGAGAGGCTCGGTACGGGTCGAACGGCAGCCCGCTGATCTCGGGGAAGATCAGCGCGCCACCTTGTCGTAGATGGTCGCCCGCCCGGCTGGACACGGTGCAACCGAGAAGGAGCGACCCCTGAGGGTCCAGAGCGAGCAGGGTGTCGGTGCGGTCCGTCAGGTCGACGTCCTGGATGCGCCACCCACGCATCGACGTCGCACCTGCACCGATCAGCCCGTCGAACTGGGCCAGCGACTCGACCTCGATGATCCGTCCGTGCGTGCGCGCCACGCGGTGAGCGTAGCGGGCACCGTCACCAGGCCTGGGCAAGGAGCTCGGCCAGCAGCTCGTCCGCGTCGATCTCGAGTCCACGTGAGGTGAACCACGCACTCATGTTGCGACAGTCGCGGTGGAGCAGGTCCACGCCGTTGTGGTTGCTCACGATGTCGATCACCTGAGGCACGTCGATGATCACGAGCCGCTCACCCTGGACGAGGATGTTGTACGGGGACAGGTCGCCATGAGCCAGGTGCCGACGGGCCAGCACGGCCATGGCCTCCCGTACCTGTTCGAAGTACGACGCGAGCCTGTGGCGGTCAGGACGCACCTGGGCCAGGCGCGGAGCGGCGGCCCCGTCGACGTCGATGAACTCCATCAGGATCTCGGTGCCGTCGACCTGCACCGGGTAGGGCACCGGCACCCCCAGCGCCCACAACTGGCACAGCGCCCCGAACTCGGCCAGCGCCCACTGC
>JANLYC010000169.1:0-6605 GCA_031365435.1 Nocardioidaceae bacterium | reverse complement strand
GCTTGCACAGCGCCACTCGCCGGCGTTCCCCACCGGAGAGGTTGTCGACCAGGGTTTCCGGCGGGGGACAACGCAGGGCATCCATCGCCTGGTCGAGCCGGGAGTCGAGGTCCCAGGCGTTGGCATGGTCGAGGTCGGTCTGCAGGTCGCCCATCTCGGCGAGCAGGGTGTCGTAGTCCGCATCGGGGTCGGCAAGCTCGACCGAGATCTGGTTGTAGCGGTCGAGCTTGGCCTTGATCTCGTGGACGGCCTCCTCGACGTTGTCGAGCACGGTGGCGCCCTCCGTCAGCGGGGGTTCCTGCTGGAGCATGCCGACGGTGGCGCCTGGGTCGAGGATCGCGTCACCGTTGGAGGCGTGCTCGAGGCCGGCCATGATCTTGAGCAGTGTCGACTTGCCGGTGCCGTTGGGGCCGACGACGCCGATCTTGGCGCCGTGCAGGAAGGACAACGTCACGTTGTCGAGGACGACCTTGTCGCCGTGTGCTTTACGCACGTTGCGCAAGGTGAAGACGTAGTCAGCCATGATCGGCAAGCCTACGACGAGGTGGGCGGCTCCTCCCAATCCGCTGCCGACCCACTGACAGTCCGCTCGCGGTCCCCTGCCGAACCACTGCCGGTTCCATGCCGCCCCGGCCGGTTCCGCTCCGGCTGGCGTGATCAGGACACGGCCGCGAGCCCCTCCCCGGCGTCCGAGTCGTCGTCATAGCCGACGGGCTCGACGCGTTCGACCTCCTCGAGCGCCCGCCGCACCTCGCGCGCGTCGTCCGTGGCCGACTCGACCGGGCGGGGCGCCTTGCGGAACGCGCTCACTCCGCGCGTGAGGTCATGCCCGACATTGGTCGCCTCGAGGACGATCCGTGAGTTGCGCACGTCGTCCTTGGTCCACTCCTCGGTCTTGAGGCGACCGATCACGAGCACGGGGTCCCCACGTCGGATGGAGTCTCTGACATGGGCCGCGAGGCTGCGCCAGCACTGCACCGTGAACCAGGTGGTGGTGCCGTCGACATACGCACGCTGGGTCCGATCCCACCGGCGGGGCGTGGTAGCCAGGCGGAACGTGCTGAGGTCGGTGCCCTCGCCGACCTTGCGGTGGTCGACGTCGGTGCCGACGTGCCCGACGACGTGCAGAACGGTCTCGGTCATGGCTGCTCCTGTCGCTCGATGTCCAGGACCGCAGCCTGCCTACCGGCACCGACACCGTCCGTCGAACCTGAGTGCCCTGTGGACAACCGACGCAACCGAGCACGGCTGTGTGGAACACCGCTCGATCGGGCTCCCGCCGGCAGGTCAACGCCGTAGGGCCACCCAGACACCATCGCGGCAGCGGGTGTAGGCGTCGACCTCGTTCCTCATGGGTTCGACGATGAGCTGGTCGATGACGTCGCGGATGGACGCACGCAGACGTGTCCGCGCGCGAGCCGCACGTCGGCGCGCCGAGATCCGCGCGGCGTACCGGCTCAAGGCCGCCAGGGCCAGGCCAGCGGCTGCTCCGCCGTAGAGCATCAGCGTCGGCACCGGCACCCCCCACCGGTTGAGATGTCCGGGCTCGGGCAGCTGGAGGAACGAGAAGACGGCCAGAGTGCCGAGCCACAGACCACCCAGGATCGCGATCCCGAACAGCAGCCACTGCAAGGCCCGTCCTGCCCGCCACCAGAACGGATCTCGCCGGAGGCCCAGCTCCGTGGCCGCCACTGCCGTGTCGAGGGTGGCGGCAACCTCATCGAGCCGCGACATGGAGGCTGCCCGCACGGCCGCGACCCAGGGCTTCGCCATCCCGTCGGCAACCGAGTCGGCTACCGCTCGCACGGCTGCGTCCACCCGGGCCCGCTGGACAGGGGACGGCGCGGGCAGACGCCCCCGGACCATCCGGTTGCGTTCGGCCCGAGTCATCCGACCGGGCCGGGTGGCGGCATCAGCGGCCACGTGCAGGCGCCGCTGGGGGTCAGGTTTGAACCGGACCAGCCACTTCGTCAGCGGCCACCCGGTCGCTGCCCGCGCACGCAGCAGCGAGGCCGTCTCCACCGCATTGACCATCGCCGGGACTCCAGCGGCGTCCGCGCAGGCGTCGACGAGCTCTTCGCGTGAGGCACCCGACAAGTCCCCGGGCTGCCCTTCGCCGGTCTGCTCGGCGATCCGCGCCGCGGCGGCCTTCACGTCCGCGGTCAGCCGCTCGCGGGCGAACTTCTTCTGCGCCACCCGCTCCACGAGGGCCGCCCGGAGCGTGTCGATCCCGTCGCCCCGCGTTGCCGACGTGGCGAAGATCGGGACTGTGTCAAGCCCGTCAGCGACAAGCAGGCGCCGTACGTCGCCGAGGGCCGGCTCGAGCTGGTCGGCCGGGATCTCGTCGATGTGGTTGAACACGACCATCATGACGTCGGCGTGGGTACTGAGAGGTTTGAGGAAGCGGTCGTGGATGGCTGCGTCGGCGTACTTCTGCGGGTCGAGCACCCAGATGAAGACGTCCGCGTAGTTGACCAGCCGCTGCACCTCGAGGTGGTGGGACACCTCGGTGGAGTCGTGGTCGGGCAGGTCGAGGAGGACCAGGCCGTTCAGGTCCCGGTCCTCGGCAGTCTCGTCGAGCAGCCCGACGCGGCTGATCTGATGTCGGGGCGGAATCCCCAGCCAGTCGAGGATGTCGGCCGCGCCGTCCGGCCCCCAGGCGCAGGCGAGCGCCCATGAGGTCGTAGGGCGCTTCACGCCGACCGCGGCGAGGTCGAGTCCGCAGATGTTGTTGAAGATCGACGACTTGCCCGAACCCGTGGCCCCGGCGATGGCCACCACCGTGTGGTCCCCGGAAAGCCGAAGGCGAGCCGTGGCACGTTCGACCACCTCGGCGGCACCGTCGACCAGGGCGTCGTCGAGGCGGCCACGGGCGGCAGTGGCAGCGCGTTCGAGTCCGTCGAGCCGTTCCACGACGTCCGCAGGGCGGCCCACCACCCGCCGCAAGGTCTCGACAACGGTGCTCATGCCTGCGTCCCTGCCCAGCGAACGTCGTCGACTTCGCGCGACAGGGTACGCACCAGGTCGGCTGCGTCCGACGCCACGGACTCGGCGTCGAGCACGTCGAGAAAACGCTGCAGCTCCTGGACCCACAGCAGCTCGACCCGACGGTGCAGGTCCTGGCGGGCCTTCTCGGCGAGCCGGCGCACCGCCTGGTCGCCGAAGACCGCCTCGAGGATCTTCTGGCCCACCGCGGCCGTGCCGCCCATGATGCCGATCTCCGCTCCGGTCAGTCCCGCGGTCGAGGTGAAGACCGTGATCATCAACGCGACGCCGAGGCCGTTGACGCCATAGGCAAGGAACCGGGCGGACGCACGCCGGTCGCTCCCTTCGGTGCGCACCATCTCGAGGACCGCGGTCTGCCAGTCGCGAATGGTGCGTTCAGTCTTGGCCCTGAGGTCACGCGAGGCGCGGCCGATGTCTCCGGCCGCAGTTTCGAGCAGCCGCTGACCTGCCGGCAGCGACTGCCAGGCGAGTGCCGCCCGCTCGGCAGCCGACTCGGCATGCTCGACGATGAGGGTCTCGAGACCCGACTCGACGGCGACAGTGAGCTTCAGGGCCGGTTGCGGTCTGCCGCGGGCGGCGTTGAGCACCCGGTCGCGCAGGCGGCCGACACGATCCTCGAGGCTGCGCACGAGCTCACCGGTGCCGACGAACTCCTGCCACCGCGAGAGCACTTCGCCGCGCATCATGGTGCCGTCCTGGGTGGCCGCGTCGACGGCAGCGAGCTGGTCGGCGTACGCCGTCATCGCGTCACCACGCAGCTGTGCCCCGATCTGTGCCTGCGTGACCATCGCCGCGGCGACCACGCGGGTCCGGTGGCCGAAGGAGTGAATGGTGCCGTCCAGCGTCTTGCGTACGACGACGGAGCGCGCCTCGCTGTCGGTGGCCAAGGCGTCGAGCCAGGCGCGGATCGAGGCCACTGCCGTCGCCGGCAGCAGACCGTCCTCGTCGACCGGCGATTCCGCGACCGTGAACAGGGGCGAGTCGCCGAGTCCACGCGACGTCAGCATGCGGGCCAGGTGGCTGCTGACTTCGCGCACCGCCGTGCTGTCGGTCCGGTCGAGCACGATGGCGACCGCGGCGCTGCGGGCCGCCGCCTCCTTCAGGAACTCCCAGGGCACCTGGTCGGCGTACCGGGCGGCAGACGTGACGAAGAGCCACAGATCCCCTGCCGCCAGCAGCTGGGCGGCGAGCTCACGGTTGCGTTCCTCGACCGAGTCGACGTCCGGCGCGTCGAGCAGAGCAAGGCCCGGCGGCAGCTCGGAAGCGGCGACGAGCTGCAGGGCACCGTGATCACGGGTGGGGCGGTCGGTGCGCTCGAGCTCGGGCAACAGCCGGTCGGTGCCGAACCAGTGGACGTCCTCGGGGTTGTGCACCAGCACCGGCGAGCGGGTGGTGGGTCGCAAGACGCCGGGCTCACTGACTCGTCGGCCGACGAGCGAGTTGACCAGCGTCGACTTGCCTGCCCCGGTGGAGCCGCCGACGACGGTCAGCAGTGGGGCCTCGAGCTGCACCAACCGCGGGATCACGTAGTCGTCGAGCTGCTTGATCATGGCCTGCCGCTCGACGCGGGCGGGTTCGGCGTCGCCGGCCTCGAACGGCAGGGGATGGTCGACGAGAACCTGCCGCAACCGGATCAGCACTCCGAGGAGCTCGGTGGGCGGCCCGAGGTCACTCACGCGCTCTCCTGTCGCTGGGGTGGTCGTCGTGACGGCGGCGTGCGTCGAGGAAAGTCTAAAGCGTAAGTCGAGGTTCGGTTGTTCGCTCACCAGCTGGACGCTGCACCGGTACGCCGGTCCAGCGGACTTTCGGAGGCTCCGGGCAACATGACGTGACCGCGGAAGTCCCTCATCGTCTCGATGAGTTGTCGTTCGCGCGGCAGCTCAGCCGCACCAACCACCCCACGCACCATCCGGTCGCGCAGCAGTCCGAGGTCGATGCCGGTGCGCTGGAAGTCGCGCACCCGACGTAACTCAGGCTTGCCGAACTGACGGGCGTGTCGACGGGCCTGCCGTCGGCCCGGCCGGCTCACGATGAAGTCGATGTGCTCCGCAGGCAGCCAGCCGAACGTGGTGTAGTCGTTCAGCCTGACCGCCACTATCCGACGTTCTTGGCGGCGTACGGCGGCGACGAGCGCGAGCACGGCCGCCAACGTGGGCAACAGGATCGGAACATAGACCGCGGTGAGGTTCCCTTGCGGCACGAACGACGCGAGCGCGTTGTAACCCATGTGCAGCAACACAGCCGCGCAGAAGCCGGCGACCGGTGCGAGGATGCGTACGCCGACGTGCTGGTAGCGGACCGCGAGGCCGATGCCGAGGCCGGTCATCATCGTGAACATCGGGTGCACGAACGGCGCCGCGAGCCCGCGCCACCTGAAGAGCTCCTGCACCGCGTCGAGCGCCTGGCCGGATGCAGCCCCCGACCTGATCACGCTCTCGAAGACCTGCCCGTAGTAGACGATGTTCTCGGTGAAGGCGAAGCCGATCCCCGCCAAGCCTGCGTAGACGATGCCTGCCGCGACCGCGTTGAAGTCATGACGCCGCCAGATGACGAGCGCGAACACGATCGCGCCCTTGGCGATCTCCTCCACCCACGGCGCGACGAACACGGCGGCACGCGGGGTGGCGCCGTACACGTCTCCGATCTGCTGGGTCAGCCAGCCGTTGAGCTTCAGCGATCCGTATGCCGCGACGAGCGCGCCCCACAGCAGCGCCACGGCCAGCAGGGCCACCGGTTCGGGGCGGAAGCGGTCCAGCCAGACCAGCACAGCACCAAGCGGCAGCACCGGCACGCAGGCGAAGACGAGGGCCCAACGGAACGCCTGCCAGCCCATGGCCTGGTGGAGATCCAGGTACAGCAACCAGATGAGGATCGCGCAGACCATGAGCCCGAGCACGCAGGCGAGGACCCAGAAGATCCGACGGCGCACCTGCTCACGGCGTGGCCCGGGCCCGGCCAGGGCGCGATGGGTCAGCGTCCCGGCGGCGGTGGTCACGCGCTCAGGGTACGCGGGCTGACCGCATGGACCCCCTCACCTGCTCGACGGGCGCCGCATCGGCCCGTCCGTCGGAGGACGAGTTCTGCGAATCTTGTGACAGGTGGGGCGTGGCGGGTGCACCATAGGGGAGGACACCGGCCGAAGGTCCCCTGCTTTCGTCCGGTGTCCTCTCATGTCCGGACGTGCTTCTCGCCCTCGGTTCGGTGCACGATCTGGTCGTCGTGTGACCCCTGTCGTTCTGCTCACGATTTGGAACGTGGTTGCACCCAAAACGCCCCCCAGGGCGCAAGAGCGTTCCAAACCGCTGCTGAACGACGGAGAGGACGTCGTCCGGCATACTGGCCAGCGGATCACGCAGCACCCGCGGGCCGAACCGGAGCGAGCGTCCTCCCGACGTTGGCGATGGCCGTTCCGATACCCCGCGCTCGTAGCTCAGCTGGATAGAGCAGCGGACTTCTAATCCGATTCAACGCAGTTCTCCGACCTGCGCTTTCTCACAAAACCTGCTTCTGACCTGGGTTTTCACTACTTGACTGTTTGCAGCGTTGACCGTCGTTTCTTGACGTCTTGCGGACAATCTGCGGTCAAGGGACGTAGGGTC
>JANLYC010000143.1:0-2330 GCA_031365435.1 Nocardioidaceae bacterium | reverse complement strand
CGACCTGCACTTTCCCGCAATTCGCGGGAGGGGGGCCGCGGGAGCGGACGGGGACATGGGGCAGGGTCAGGAGGGTTGGGCCTGCTGGATCGCCTTCCAGACGCGGTACGGCGTGCACGGCATCGGCAGGTCGACGACACCCAGTGAGCGAACGGCGTCGAGCACCGCGTTCATCACGGCCGGCGTCGCTGCGATCGCACCCGCCTCGCCGACGCCTTTGGTGCCGAGCGGGTTCGTGGTGGCCGGCGTGACGCGCCGGTCGGTCCGCATCATGATCAGGTCCGCGGCCGACGGCATGGCGTACTCGACGAAGCTCGGGGTCAGCACGTTCGCGTCCTCGTCGTACGCGACCTCTTCGAACATGGCCTGCGCGATCCCCTGCACGGCACCACCGTGCACCTGACCGTCGACGATCATCGCGTTCACGACGTTGCCGACGTCATCGACGCCTACGTAGTCGACCAGGCGCACCACGCCGGTCTCGACATCGACCTCGACGACGGCGAGGTGCGCGCCATACGGGTAGGTGACGATCTTGAGGTCGGACGTGCGGGTGCACCCGAGTCCGGGTTCGAAGCCGTCCCTCGCCAGCCCCCGATCGTCGTACGACGCCAAGGCCACCTCGCGCAGTGACGTCGACGCCTGGGTCCCGCGCACCGTGAACGTGCCCGCTTCGAACTCCAGGTCGGCCGGGTTGCATTCGAGCAGCCGCGCTGCCACGTCGGTCGCTCGGCGGCGTACCTCGACGGCAGCCTCGTGCAGGGCCGACCCGACCACGCTCACCGAGCGCGATCCGTACGAGTCGAAGCCATGACGCGCCCGGTCGGTGTCGCCCTGCACGATCTTGACGGCCGCGACGTCGACGCCTAGCTCACGACTCACGATCTGGGCCCACGTCGTCGCGTGCCCGGTCCCGAATGCGGTCGTGCCGATCACCACCTCGGCGCCCTCGGGTGTCAGCCGCACGCTCGCGGTCTCGACGGCGTTGTCGTCGTACCTGATGCCGCCTCCGCACGCCTCCACGTAGGTGGAGACGCCGATCCCGAGCCGCGTGGTGGCGCCCTCGATGTTCTGCTCCCGCTGACGCTTCCGCAGGCCGGCGTAGTCGCCAAGCGCGAGCATCGCATCGGCAGTGCTGGCGTAGTCGCCGACGTCGTACGTCACGCCGCCACTGGTCTTGTACGGGAACTCATCGGCCGGGATCCAGTTCTGCCGGCGCAGCTCGACCGGGTCGGCCCCGAGCTCCGCGGCGAGCTCGTCGACCATGCGTTCGATGGCGTACGTCGCCTCGGGTCGACCGGCGCCACGGTAGGCACCGACCGGGGTCTTGTTGGTGAAGGCGCACTCGCAGTGGAACCGGTAGTTGGGGATACGGTAGATACCCGGGTACATCCGCGCTCCACCCATCGCCGAACCAGGACCCAGTGGTGAGACGTACGCGCCGGAGTCACCGATGAGGTGCACGTCGAGGGCGGTGATCTCACCCGCACGGGTCGCCGCGATCGTGACGTCCTGGATCAGTGCCCGTCCGTGGAACGTCGTCAGGAAGTCCTCGCTGCGGGTCGCGGTCCACACCACCGGACGGTTGAGCTCGCGGCAGGCCAGCAGCGCGACGACCTCCTCGGCGTAGAAGAACTTGCCCCCGAAGCCGCCACCGACGTCGGGTGCGATGACCCGCAACCGGTCTTCAGCGATGCCCGTTGCCTCGGCCAGCAGGTAGCGGACGATGTGCGGTGTCTGGGTGGAGAGCCACATCGTGAAGCCGTCGGCCTCGGGCTGGACGCTGATCGCGCGTGGCTCCATCGCGGCGGTGAACACCCGCGGTTGCTCGAACCGCCGGGTCAGGACCACGTCGGCCGCCGCCACGGCAGCATCGACGTCACCTCGTCCGCGACGGTCGTCAGAAGCCCGGTTGGCGGCAACGCCTGGGTGCAGCAGCGGCGCCCCGTCCGCCAGCGCGGCCACGACGTCAGCGACCGCGGGCAGCGCGTCATAGTCGACATCGACCATGAATACGGCGTCCTCGGCCTGGTAGCGCGACTCCGCGATCACCATCGCCACGGCAACCCCGACATGGTGAACAGCGTCCTTGGCGAGCGGCCCGGTCGTCTTGAACTGCGGCATGTTGCCCGCCGGTCCGATCGCCGGCAGCAGGCGTTGTGCGGGATCGAGGTCTGCCAGCGTGAGAATCGCGATCACCCCCGGCATGGCCCGCGCGGCGTCGGCGTTGATCGAGCGGATGCGCGCGTGCGCCAGTGGCGAGCGCACGAACGCGGCATGCGTGAGGCCCGCGACCGGGAGATCGTCGACATAACGCCCGCGCCCCGTCA
>JANLYC010000531.1:0-7015 GCA_031365435.1 Nocardioidaceae bacterium | reverse complement strand
CAGAGCGTGGACGGCTGTGTCACGCCGCGATTCATCGAGGTCTGTGCAGAGCTGCAGTCGATCAGCGCGGCCGAGGTGACGGGTGTGGCGACGTTCTACACGATGTACAAGCGTCGTCCCGTCGGCGACTACCACGTCGGTGTGTGCACCAACACGCTGTGCGCAGTCATGGGTGGGGACGCCATCTTCGAACGGCTGAAGAGCCACCTCGACGTCGGCAACGACGAGACCAGCGAGGACGGAAAGATCACCCTCGAGCACGTCGAGTGCAACGCCGCCTGCGACTATGCGCCGGTGCTGATGGTCAACTGGGGGTTCTTCGACAACCAGACCCCGGAGTCCGCAGTTCGCGTCGTCGACGAGTTGCGCAGGGGCGAGCGGGTCGAGCCCAGCCGTGGCGCGCCGGTGGTCAGCTGGCGCGAGGCGGAGCGGGTGCTCGCCGGCTTCCCCGACGGACTGGCCGACGAAGGCCCCGCCGCGGGTCCGGCATCGTTGGTCGGTCTCGAGCTCGCACGCGAACGGAGCTGGACCGCGCCCGGCAACTCCGACGACCACAGCAAGGGGAGCACCACCCCGGCCCAGCCGGCTTCTGGAGCCGACGCTGCCCGGCAGTCCGACACCAGCCGGGCCGAGTCGGAGGCCGAGGTCGAGCAGTCCGACGCCGACACGCACGAAGCCGCCAAGCCCACCAACGGCACGAAGGACAAGAGCTGATGGTCGACACCTTGACGCCGGTCCTCTCGGACAACTGGGACGCCGAGCGCGCCTGGACGCTGGCGTCCTACGAGAGTGTCGGCGGCTACGCCGCGCTGCGGACCGCGTTGGGCAAGAAACAGGACGACATCATCGAGATGGTCAAGGAGTCGGGCCTGCGGGGCCGCGGCGGCGCCGGCTTCCCCACCGGCATGAAGTGGGGCTTCATCCCGCAAGGTGACGGCAAGCCGCACTACCTCGTCGTCAACGCCGACGAGTCCGAGCCCGGCACGTGCAAGGACACCCCGCTCATGATGGCGAGCCCGCACACGCTCGTCGAGGGCGTCATCATCAGCTCCTACGCCATCCGCGCCAGCCACGCCTTCATCTACATCCGCGGCGAGGTCCTCCACGTCGTACGCCGGCTCCAGGCGGCCGTGCGCGAGGCCTACGAGGCCGGCCACGTCGGCACCGACATCCACGGCTCGGGCTACGACCTCGAGCTCGTGGTCCACGCCGGCGCCGGCGCCTACATCTGTGGCGAGGAGACGGCACTGCTCGACTCCCTCGAAGGCCGTCGTGGCCAGCCGCGGCTGCGACCGCCGTTCCCCGCCGTGGCCGGCCTCTATGCCTGTCCGACCGTCATCAACAACGTCGAGTCGATCGCCTCGGTGCCGAGCATCATCACCAACGGAGCCGACTGGTTCAGTGCCATGGGCACCGAGAAGTCCAAGGGGTACGGACTGTTCTCGCTCTCCGGCCACGTGACCCACCCCGGGCAGTACGAAGCGCCGCTCGGCATCACCCTGCGCGAGCTGCTCGACCTGGCCGGCGGGGTCCGCGAGGGCCACGAGCTGAAGTTCTGGACTCCCGGGGGGTCCTCCACCCCCATCCTCACCGCCGAGCATCTCGATGTGCCCCTCGACTTCGAGGCCATCGGCGAAGCCGGCTCGATGCTGGGCACCCGGGCGCTGCAGATCTTCGACGAGACGACCTGCGTCCTCCGGGCCGTACTCCGGTGGACCGAGTTCTACAAGCATGAATCGTGTGGCAAGTGCACGCCGTGTCGGGAGGGCACCTGGTGGTTGGTCCAGACCCTCGAACGCCTCGAGCGCGGCGAAGGCGAGGAGGCCGACCTCGAGACCCTGGTCGACCTCTGCGACAACATCCTCGGCCGGTCCTTCTGCGCACTCGGCGACGGAGCCACGGCGCCGATCACGTCGTCCGTGCAGTACTTCCGCGACGAGTACCTCGCCCATCTGAAGCACGGTGGCTGTCCGTTCGACCCTGCCAAGGCCACCTTGTTCACCGCCACGACAGCGGGAGCGTCCGTATGACGACGACCACCGAGCCGACCCAGACGGGCAAGTCCCCCGTCAAGACGGTGACCCTCACCGTGGACGATGTCGAGGTCACGGTGCCCGAGGGCACGCTGGTGATCCGCGCGGCCGAGCAGGTCGGTATCCAGATTCCTCGGTTCTGTGATCATCCGCTGCTCGACCCGGTGGGTGCTTGCCGGCAGTGTCTGGTCGACATCCCCGACGCCGGCAACGGCCGGCCGATTCCCAAGCCGCAGGCGTCGTGCACGCTCGCCGTCGCACCCGGCATGGTTGTGCGCACGCAGCACTCGTCACCGGTGGCAGACAAGGCGCAGCAGGGCAACATGGAGTTCCTGCTGATCAACCACCCGCTCGACTGTCCGGTCTGCGACAAGGGTGGCGAGTGCCCGCTGCAGAACCAGGCGATGTCCAACGGCCGCGGTGAGACCCGGTTCACCGAGACCAAGCGCACGTTCACCAAGCCGATCAACATCTCCGCGCAGGTGCTCCTCGACCGCGAACGCTGCGTGCTGTGCGCGCGGTGCACGCGGTTCAGCGAGCAGATCGCCGGCGACCCCTTCATCGCGCTGGTCGAACGGGGTTCGCTCCAACAGGTCGGCATCTACGAGAAGGAACCTTTCGAGTCCTACTTCTCGGGCAACACGATCCAGATCTGCCCTGTCGGTGCACTGACGTCGGCGGCGTACCGGTTCCGGGCTCGCCCCTTCGACCTGGTCTCCACGCCGTCGGTGTGCGAGCACTGTGCCTCCGGCTGCGCGCTTCGAACCGATCACCGACGGGGCAAGGTCACCCGCCGACTGGCCGGCAACGACCCCGAGGTCAACGAGGAGTGGAACTGCGACAAGGGCAGGTTCGCCTTCGTGTCGACCCGGCTGGACGACCGGCTGACCAGACCGCAGGTGCGTGACGACGAGACGGGTGAGCTCCGGCCGGCGTCCTGGCCCGAGGCGTTCGCCGTCGCCGCACGGGGCCTGGCGGCCGCGCAGAGCGCTGTCGGCGTTCTCGCCGGCGGTCGGCTGACGAGCGAGGACGCCTACGCCTACGGCAAGTTCGCCCGCGCCGTCCTCGGCACCAACGACATCGACTTCCGCGTTCGTCCGCACTCGCAGGAGGAGGCTTCCTTCCTGGCCGCGCAGGTGGCGACCCGCCCGGCCCCGTCGTACGCGGATCTCGAGCACGCCGACACCGTCCTCCTGATCGGGTTCGAGCCCGAGGAGGAGTCGCCCATCGTCTTCCTCCGGCTGCGCAAGGGTGTGCAGGAGCACGGCACCCGAGTCCACGCCGTCAGCTCCCACTCGTCGCGGGGTCTCGAGAAGCTGCAGGGCAGCTTGATCAGAGCGACACCAGGTGCTGAGACAGCGGTCGTCGAGGGGCTCAGCAGCAGTGGTGACGTCAGCCTCGACGGCTCGAGCGTCCTGCTGGTCGGTGAGCGCGCCGCCACGACCCCGGGCCTGCTCAGCGCTGTCGTCGCGCTCGCCGCGTCGACCGGAGCCAAGCTCGGCTGGGTGCCGAGACGGGCCGGCGAGCGCGGTGCACTCGAGACGGGTCTCCTCCCCAACCTGCTGCCGGGCGGTCGTCCCTTGTCCGATGCGGCAGCCCGGGTCGACATCGCTGCGGTCTGGGGCGTCGACGTCCTCTCCTCGACTCCGGGTCGCGACACCGACGGCATCCTGGCGGCGGCCGCGCAGAGAGAGATCAAGGCGCTCGTGGTCGGCGCGGTCGACGTCGACGATCTCAGCGATCGTGCGCTCGCGCTGGCCGCTCTCGACGCGGCCGACTTCGTCGTGAGCCTCGAGGTCCGCGCGTCTGAGGTGACACGGCGAGCCGACGTCGTCCTTCCGGTCGGCCCGGTCGCGGAACGCAGCGGCACGTTCGTGAACTGGGAGGGCCGGCTCAGGCCTTTCACCCAGGTGCTCGAGAGCTCCGCGTTGAGCGACGTGCGGGCGTTGGCCGGCATCGCCGAGGAGCTCGGCGACGGACTCGGGTTCCGCACGGTCGAGGAGGCTTGGGCCGAGATGACCGAAGTCGGTCCCTGGGACGGTGACACGACGTCGTTCGAGCCCGTCACCGCCGCGGCGCCCACCAGCCCGGGAGCCGGCGAGTTCGTGCTCTCGACGTGGCGGACGCTCATCGACGACAGCCGTGCGATCGACGGTGAGCCGCAGCTGGCCGCCACCGGCCGACAGGCGGTCGCTGTGGTCTCCCCGGCCTCGTTTGCTCGGCTGGGTCTGCGCACGGGAGACTCGGTCACCGTGTCCACCGACCGCGGCTCGATCACGCTCCCCGCCAGCACCGGCGACATCGCCGACGATGTCGTCTGGCTGCCGACCAGCTCGACCGGCTCGCGGGTCCACCACGACCTCGGGGCCACCGCCGGCTCCGTCGTCCGGCTCCAGGGAGGGTCCCGGTGATGACCTCGAACGTGACCCTGGCAGCCGATGACCTGTCAGCCTTCGGACACGACCCGTGGTGGGTCATCGTCATCAAGGTCGTCCTGGCGTTCGTGATCCTCCTGGTGATGACGCTGTTCATCATCTGGCTCGAGCGTCGCGTCGTCGCGCGTATGCAGCACCGCATCGGGCCCAACGTGCACGGGCCTTTCGGCCTCCTGCAGAGCCTCGCCGACGGCGTCAAGCTGATGCTGAAGGAAGACATCGTGCCGAAGTCGGCCGACCGGTTCGTCTTCATCCTGGCCCCGCTGCTGTCGGCGATCCCCGCCTTCCTGGCGGTGGCGGTCATCCCGTTCGGCCCCGAGGCCAAGGTGCCGTTCAGCAGTGTCACGACACCCTTGCAGCTCACCGACCTTCCGGTCGGCGTGCTCTACATCCTGGCGATCGCGTCGGTGGGCGTGTATGGCATCGTCCTGGCCGGCTGGTCGTCCGGCTCGACGTACTCGCTGCTCGGGGCGCTGCGCTCCTCTGCCCAGGTGATCTCCTACGAAGTCGCGATGGGGCTCTCGCTCGTGGCGGTCTTCCTGTACGCCGGGTCGATGTCCACGTCCGGCATCGTGTCGGCGCAGCAGGACCTGTGGTTCGGCGTCATCCTGCTCCCGTCGTTCGCCATCTACATGGTCTCGATGGTGGGCGAGACGAACCGGGCCCCGTTCGACCTGGCAGAGGCCGAGGGTGAGCTCGTCGGCGGATTCCACACCGAGTACTCGTCGATCAAGTTCGCGTTCTTCTTCCTCGCGGAGTACATCAACCTGGTGACGGTCTCGATGCTCGCGACCACGATGTTCCTCGGTGGCTGGCGAGCCCCGTGGCCGTTGTCCTTGTGGGAGGGAGCCAACCAGGGCTACTGGCCCGTGCTGTGGTTCCTGGCCAAGGTGTTCATCTTCGTGTTCGTCTTCATCTGGCTGCGCGGCACGCTGCCTCGACTGCGCTACGACCAGTTCATGAAGCTCGGCTGGAAGGTGCTGATCCCGGTCTCGCTGTTCTGGATCGTCGCGGTCGGCACGATCCGCGCGATCAGCCTGGAGGGCCAGATCAACCGCAGCTACCTGTTCATCGCGGCCGGGATCGCCATCGTCATCTTCCTCGGCCTCGGCTTCATCCCCGAGTCCGGCGGCGAGGAGGACGAGGAGACCGGCCCCGACCTGCAGGGTGGCCACTTCCCGGTTCCGCCCATGCCCGACAAGGAGGCACTCCGTGGCTAGCCTGAAGGAACAGCTCTGGGACCCGGTGGCGGGTTTCGGGGTGACGTTCCGGACCATGTTCAAGAAGGTCGTCACGGAGCAGTACCCGTTCGAGAAGAAGCCGACTGCTCCGCGTTTCCACGGACGGCACCAGCTGAACCGGTGGCCCGACGGGCTGGAGAAGTGCATCGGCTGCGAGCTGTGCGCCTGGGCATGCCCCGCGGACGCGATCTACGTCGAAGGCGCCGACAACAACGACAGCGAGGGCCGGCGCTTCTCGCCCGGCGAGCGGTATGGCCGCGTCTACCAGATCAACTACCTGCGTTGCATCCTGTGCGGTCTGTGTATCGAGGCGTGCCCCACCCGTGCGCTGACGATGACCAACGAGTACGAGCTCGCGGACAACAACCGTGCCGACCTGATCTACGAGAAGAAGGATCTGCTGGCCCCGCTCCTGCCGGGTATGGAGGAGCCTCCACACGCGATGCGGCTCGGTGATGACGAGGGGGCGTACTACCGCGGCGCAGGTGCCGCGTCGACCCACTCGCCGGGCGAGGGTGAGGTGCCCGCGTGATCGCGTTCTGGATCCTCGCTCCGATCATGGTCGCGTGCGGTCTCGGCATGGTGGTCGTGCGCAAGGCTGTCCACTCGGCCTTGCTCCTGGCGGTCGTGATGATCTCGCTGGCGGTGCTGTACGCCGTCCTCGACGCCCCGTTCCTCTTCGCCGTGCAGATCATCGTCTACACAGGTGCTGTGCTCATGTTGTTCCTTTTCGTCCTGATGCTGGTCGGTGTCGACTCGGCCGACTCGCTGGTCGAGACGCTGCGGGGTCAGCGGGTGGCTGCCATCGTGGTGGGGGCGGTGTTCGTCATCCTCGTGGTCGCCGGCATCACGCAGGTCACGATCGGTGCCGCCGTCGGTCTGGACGCGGCCAACAAGGACGGCAACATCCCAGGTCTGGCCCAGCTGCTGTTCAGCAAGTACGTCTTCGCCTTCGAGGTCACCAGCGCCCTGCTCATCACGGCCGCCGTGGGCGCCATGGTGCTCGCACACCGCGAACGGCTGACACCCAAGCCGACCCAGCGCGATGTCGTCGCCCAGCGGCTGCGTGACTACGCCGAGCACGGTGTCCACCCCGGACCGCTGCCCAGCCCCGGATCCTTCGCCCGACACAACTCCGTCGACACTCCCGCCCTGCTCCCGGACGGCACCCCATCCGAGCTGTCGATCTCCCGTGTCATGCGGGCGCGCGGTACGGTGCGCGACGTGACCTCGGACCGAGCGGTGGAGGCCGCGATCGAAGCCGACACCAAGCAGATCGAACGCACGCACATGGGTGGTTCGCCCG
>JANLYC010000090.1:0-3168 GCA_031365435.1 Nocardioidaceae bacterium | reverse complement strand
CACCGAGACGATGGCCGACCTCACTGACGTGCTGGGCCGGCTGGGCCTCGACAAGACCTTTGCCACGGGGCAGTTCCCGGGCATCACCCAGGACTCGTCCTTCTTCATCTCGCAGGTGGTCCAGCAGGCGAACATCACGGTCGGCGAGAAGGGCACCGTGGCTGCCGCAGCGAGCGCGATCGTCGGCGAGACCTCAGCCCCCGTCCCGGCGAAGATCCAGATCAACGCCGACCACCCGTTCGCGTACGCCATCGTGCACGACGCCTCGGGGGTACCGCTGTTCGAAGGCGTCGTCGGCGACCCCTCCCAGAAGTAGCCCGACCGCAAAGATCCGAGAGGTGCACTGCCACGGCCAGTAACTCTCGGGTCTTGCGAAGTCCAAACACCCTCGCCGGGCCAAGCGCGGCTGCGGTACGCTGGGCACATGCAGAAGTTCCTGCTCCTTAGATCGCCGCGCTGATCACGGTCCACCTCAGCGCGGCTGCCCCTCATGTCTGAGGGGCTTTTTTGTGCCCGGATGTGACCCATCACGGTGCACGACCGCCGGCCGGTCCGACCGACCAGCCCGGCACCTGACCGGCCCGTCCTTTCGAGCAGGAAACCCCCGCACAGGAGAGCAGCCATGAGCGAGCAGACCGACCCGACCGTCGATCCGTCCGAGCCCGCCGCGTACGACGTCGACGCTGTCCAGACCAAGTGGCAGAAGATCTGGGCCGACCTCGACCCGTTCAAGGTGCGCGACGACGGCAGTGCCGAGCGCCGCTACCTGCTGGACATGTACCCCTACCCGTCCGGCGACCTGCACATGGGTCACGCCGAGGCCTGGGCGTTGGCCGACGTGATCGCGCGTTGGTGGTTCCAGCAGGGGTATGACGTCCTGCATCCGGTCGGGTGGGACTCCTTCGGGCTGCCGGCCGAGAACGCCGCCATCAAGCGCAACGTCAACCCGGCCGTCTGGACGAACGCCAACATCGAGACGCAGGCCGAGTCGTTCCGACGCTATGCGGTGAGCTTCGACTGGTCGACGCGGCTGCACACGCACGACCCGTCGTACTACAAGTGGACGCAGTGGCTGTTCCTGAAGCTGTACGAGCACGACCTGGCCTACCGCAAGGACTCACCGGTCAACTGGTGCCCGAACGACCAGACCGTGCTGGCCAACGAGCAGGTCGTCGGCGGTCGCTGCGAGCGCTGCGGGGCCGAGGTGACCAAGCGGAACCTGACGCAGTGGTACTTCCGGACCACCGCGTTCAACCAGCGCCTGCTGGACGACATGGCTGCCCTGGAGGGCAAGTGGCCCGACCGCGTGCTGGCGATGCAACGCAACTGGATCGGTCGCTCCGAGGGTGCCTACGTCGACTTCGCGATCGAGGGTCGCGACGAGCCCGTGACGGTGTTCACGACGCGGCCCGACACGTTGTTCGGCGCGACGTTCTTCGTCGTAGCCGCTGACGCCCCGCTGGCTTCCGAGCTGGTCACCGACGCGCAGCGCGAAGCGTTCGAGCACTACCTGGCCGAGGTGCGACGCACCACCGAGATCGAACGGTTGGCCGAGGGTCGCGACAAGACGGGCGTGTTCTTGGGCGTGCACGCGACCAACCCGGTCACCGGGGGGCGCATCCCCGTGTACGCCGCGGACTACGTGCTGGCCGACTACGGCACCGGCGCGATCATGGCCGTGCCCGGCCAGGACCAGCGCGACTGGGACTTCGCCACGAAGTTCGGCCTGCCGATCGTGCGCACCGTTGAGCCGAGTGACGACTTCGAGGGCGAGGCGTACGTCGGCGCAGGTCCGGCCATCAACTCCGCCAACGACGAGATCAGCCTGGATGGGTTGGGGGTCGACGACGCGAAGGCCCGGATCGTCACGTGGCTGGAGTCGAAGGGGACCGGCAAGGGCACGGTCATCTACCGACTGCGTGACTGGTTGATCAGCCGGCAGCGCTACTGGGGGCCGCCGATCCCGATCGTCCACTGTCCCGTCGACGGTGAGGTGCCGGTGCCGCTGGACCAGCTGCCGGTGGTCCTGCCCGAGCTGAAGGACGTCGACATGCAGCCGAAAGGCGTCTCGCCGCTGGCGTCGGCCACCGACTGGGTCGCGGCGACCTGCCCGCGCTGCGGTGGTCCGGCCACCCGCGACACCGACACGATGGACACCTTCGTCGACTCGTCGTGGTACTTCCTGCGCTACCCGACGCCGAACGATGACACCCAGCCGTTCGACGTCGAGGCCGTACGCCGTTGGGGTCCGGTCGACCAGTACGTCGGCGGTGTCGAACACGCGATTCTGCACCTGCTGTACTCCCGCTTCGTGACCAAGGCGTTGCACGACATGGGCTACCTGGACTTCGTCGAGCCCTTCACCGCGTTGATCAACCAGGGCGAGGTGATCAACGAGGGCAAGGGGATGAGCAAGTCGCTGGGCAACGGGGTCGACCTGGGCGAGCAGATCGAGCAATTCGGTGTCGATGCGATCCGGTTGACGATGGTGTTCGCCGGCCCGCCGGAGGACGACAAGGACTGGGCCACGCTGTCGCCAGGCGGCTCCCTGCGCTTCCTGCAACGCGCCTGGCGGCTGTCCGGCGACGTGACGAGCGAGCCCGGAACCGACCCGACGGGAGGTGACGAAGGGCTGCGCAAGGTCACCCACAAGGTGATCCATGACGCAACCCAGCTCCTGGAGATCCAACGGTTCAACGTCGTCGTGGCACGGGTGATGGAGCTGGTCAATGCCACGCGCAAGGCGATCGACTCGGGTTGCGGACCGGCCGACCCTGCGGTCCGGGAGGCCGTCGAGACCGTGGCCGTCGTGCTGAGCCTGGTGGCGCCGTACACCGCAGAGGAGATGTGGGAGCGGCTGGGGCACCAGCCGACGGTGGCGCACGCCGGCTGGCCGGCGGCCGATCCGGCTCTGCTGATGGTGGACTCGGTCACCTGCGTGGTCCAGGTCAAGGGCAAGGTGCGGGCTCGCCTGGAGGTGTCGCCCGACGTCTCCGCGGCCGACCTGGAGGCGCTGGCGCGCGCCGATGAGAACGTCGTGCGCGCGATCGGGGACGCGGCGATCCGCAAGGTGATCGTCCGTGCCCCCAAGCTGGTCAACTTCGTCACCTCCTGACCAACGGCGCCGACGCGGCTGACCGTAGGCGTTTGCCTTGTTCACAAGCCAGC
>JANLYC010000060.1:0-6692 GCA_031365435.1 Nocardioidaceae bacterium | reverse complement strand
CGTGCCGAGGGTGACCAGGGCACCACGCTGCCGTGCGGTCGACTCCACCGATCGTGCGGTCCGATACACCCCCGCCACGAGATGTCCACCGAAGGGGAACCAGGAGTCGAAACAAGCCCTCAAGGCGCTGGAGGGGACGCGGAGCAAACGGCCCGGCGTGACGCCCCGACCGGTCGCCAGATACACACCGTGCTCGTCCCACGCCCGGAAGCCGCCAGCCCAACGACCTGGTTCGTTCATCCTGGCGACCACCGTGTCCTCACGTCCGATGTGGCGGATGAGATCGACCGCACCGTCGACGAGAACCCACCAGTTGTCCGCGGGCTCGCCCTCACGGAACAGGTCGTTGCCGGGTGCGATGGCGACCTCGGCGCCACTCTCGATGAGTTCGGCGAGCTGGCCGTCCGTAAGACCGGTGAAGATGCCCAGCGGGCGGAGATCCTCGACGCGCATCAGATCGTGCCCAGGTAGCGGTGCACCAGGTAGATCGACATCGCGCCCTCACCGACCGCCGACGCGACCCGTTTCATCGAGTCGAGCCGCACATCACCGGCCGCGAAGACGCCCGGCACGCTGGCTTCCAGAGCAAACGGGGCTCGCGCCAGCGGCCACCTGTCGGCCTGGTCGGAGGCGAGCAGGTCCTGACCGGTGAGCACGAAGCCATGGCTGTCGCGGGCGATGTCGGGACCGAGCCAGTCCGTGCGAGGAGACGCACCGATGAAGATGAATAGCCAGCTCGACGTGACCCGCTCCGTCTCGCCGGTGACCCGGTCGCTCAGGGTGAGCTCTTCCAGATGGCCGTCACCTCCTGCCGCGATGACCTCACTGTTGAAGCGAACCTCGATGTTGGGTGCCGCCATGATCCGGTCCACCAGATACCGAGACATGGTGACCGCGAGTGTGGCGGCCCGAGCCACCAGCACCACACGCTTGGCGAAGCGTGAGAGATTGAGTGCGGCCTGCCCAGCCGAGTTGGCCGCGCCGATCACGTAGACGTCGTCACCCTCGCACTGGCCTGCCTCGCTGGCGTTGACTCCGTAATAGATCCCTCGTCCCGTCAGGTCGTCCACGCCGTCCGCCGGCAGTCGTCGGTACGCGACGCCGGTCGCCACCAGGAGCGAGCGCGCCTCGATCTCGCCGTCGCCGTCGAACGTGACCGCGCGGACCGGGCCGCGACTCTCGAACCCGCCGACCTCCCGTGCCAACACCATCTCCACGCCGAAGCGAGAGGCCTGCGCGAACGCGCGCTGCGCCAGGTCGGACCCGCTGAGCCCCCTGGGGAAGCCGAGGTAGTTCTCGATCGATGCGCTCTGTCCGGCCTGTCCACCCGGGGCTTCGCGCTCGACGATGACGGTGCTCAACCCTTCGGATGCCGCATACACCCCGGCCGCCAGACCCGCCGGGCCACCACCGACGATGCAGACGTCGTACAGCGGCTGCCGCGCGGTCGTGCGCAAACCGAGCGAATCTGCGAGATCGCGGATCGTCGGCGAGCGCAGCGTTCCTTCGTCAGGCAGCAAGACGAGCGGCAGGTCGGCCGGGCTCGCCTCCGCAAGTCCGGTCAGCCGGCGTCCTTCCGCGTCACGTTCGATGTCGAACCAGCGGTAGGGCACATGGTTGCGCGCCAGGAACATCTTGATCTCGTGGCTTCGGTCGGACCACCGGTGCCCGATGACCCGAAGGTCGGCCGTGTGCTCCGGGTTCGCCTGCCGCCAGTCGCTCAGCAGGTCGTCGATCACCGGGAAGAGCCGTTCCTGAGGCGGGTCCCACGGCTTCAGCAGGTAGTAGTCGAGCCCGATGTCGTTGATGGCCTTGATCGCGACGTCGGTGTCTGCGTAGGCCGTCAACAACAGGAACTTCGCGGTCGGGGCATGCTCGCGGGCCAGCGCCAACATGTCGACCCCGGTCATGTGAGGCATGCGCTGGTCGGCAGCGATCAACGCCACGGGTTGGTCACGTAGTGCGAGCTCGGCGAGGACCGACAGCGCCTCAGCACCGGACGTGGTGCGAACCAGGCGGTAGTCGGCGCCGTACTGCATCGCCAGGTCGCGCGTGATCGCTGCGGAGACCTGCGGATCGTCGTCAACGGTGAGGATGGTCGGTTTGCCCATACGTCAGCCCTCGTGCGGTGCCGTGGTGCGCTGCCTGACGCCAGCCCCCAGGGCTGAGGAACGCAGCAGCCGGTAATCGCTGAGCATAGTGCGCCGTCGGGGTCAGTGGCGCTGCCGTCAGGACTCGTCGAGACCGGACCAGGGCTCGCGGGGCTTGGCGGCCGCCGATCCCTGCGGGCACGCGCGGTTGTAGTCGCACCAGCCGCACAGGCTGGAGACCTGCGCCGGGTAGAGCGCGTCGGCCTCGGCCGCGTCGACACCCGCCCGGAAACGCGTGTCGAGCTCGGCGATCTCGGCCGCGATCGAGTCCGCCCGACCGATGTGTCGCGACAGCCCCTCGTCCGAGTGCTCCCAGCTCAACACCTCACCGGTCGGCAGATGGTGGAGCTCGACCCGGCGGCACCGCTTGCGCAGGGTCCGCTCGGCTCCCGCGGCGTACACCGCCAGGGCCAGCGACGTACGGGCGTCGTCGACGGTCAGCAGGTGGCGGCCGGTCTTGTAGTCCACGACCACCAGCCCCTCACCGGCGCGGTCGTCGATCCGGTCGACCCGGCCGAACAATGCGGCGTGGTCGGTCTTGAGAGCGACGGTGCGCTCCACGCCGATGGGCTCGTCGGCCGGGTCGAGCTCGGCGACGTACGCCTCGACCATCGTCCGTGCGCGCCGCTGAGCCGCAGCCCGCTGCGTGTCGTCGCGGAACCCGTCGGCCAACCAGGCGTCGTCCAGGAGCTCTCCCGAGCGGTCGACGGTCCGCTGCCCGATCGGCAGCTTCCACCAGCTCGCCAGCGCCGTGTGCACGGCCGCACCCAAGGAGTTGTGAGCCCACGGAGGACCTTTCGGCGGGGGCGGCCGGTCGAGGTAGGTGAACCGGTAGCGCCGCGGACAGTCGAGATAGGTGACCAGACGCGACGGAGCGGCCTGGAGGAGCCGGGCGGGCATACCGTCGAAACCGAGCTGTTGCGCCTTGCCGGGCCGGGATGACTGCTGGCTCATGGACGAACGACCTCAGGGCCGGATCTGCCGGCAGCGGCTGCGTTCGCCGCAGCCCGGGCCAGCAGCCGTTCGAACTGGTCCTCCGCCGTGACGTTGCAACCGAGCTCGTGGTCGACCTTGCCTGCGCCGTGGTAGTCGCTGGAACCCGTGGCCACCAGGTCGAGCTCGGCCGCAAGGCGCCGGAGCTCGTCGCGGTCGTGGGTAGCGTGGTCCTGGTGGTCGACCTCGATTCCCACCAGTCCGATGTCGACCAGCTCGGCCAGCGCCGCACGGTCCAGCCTGCGCCGGCTCCCGCGCCCCCAGGGGTGGGCGATGACGGCGGCGCCTCCGGCCGCTGTCACGATCGCGATCATGTCTCGCGTCGGCGTCGCGAACCGGACGGCATACCCCGGGCGCCCCCAACCCAGCCAGTCGCGGAACGCCTCGGTCCGGTCGGCCACCACGCCCTTGCCCACCAGGACGTCCGCGATGTGCGGACGCCCGATCGCCGGTGAGCCACCCACCTGCGCGAGCACCTCCTCCTCGGTGATCTCGACACCCGCGTCACGCAGCTGGGCGAGCATCGCGGCCAACCGACCGGTGCGACCCGCGAGGATCCGGTCCAGCTCGTCGGCCAGCGGTGGGTACGTCGGGTCAGGCAGGTAGGCCAACAGGTGCACACCCGCGCCCTCCAGCTTGGTCGAGATCTCCATGCCCGGGATGAACGTGACCCCGATCTCACGAGCAGCGCTTGCCGCCTGGTCCCAGCCGGCGGCGGAGTCATGGTCGGTCAGCCCGATCACGTCGAGACCGGCTGCGTGCGCCTTGCCCATCACCTCGGCGGGCGAGTCGGTCCCGTCCGAGGCGCGCGAATGGGTGTGGAGATCGATCAGCACCCCTTCACCCTAGGGTTTGCCGCCTGAATCACCGACCCGGACGGACGGCGCGGCGGCAGAGAGCCCGACGGCCCGGCGGCGACGCGTCAGCAGCAGATCGGTCACACCGACGACCAGCGCTGCCGCGACGAACAGCACGGTCACCAGTACTGCGCTGCTCAGCGCCTGACCGTAGACGTCGGAGCGCGCGCTGCCGGCCAGACTCGTGGCGCCCGCGGGCAGCGCGGCGAAGAACGCAGCACCGATGACGGCCTGACCGATCGCCGCCCCGATGCGCTGAGAGGTCTGGAGCACGCCCCCGGCCGTGCTGCCGGTGACCGGGTCGACGTCGGTCAGCGTCAGCGTCTGGTTGGGCGTGATGACCGCGCCGGAACCGAGCCCGAGGAAGAACAGGGGGATGGCGAAAGCCACCGCGGCATGGGTCCCGGGCTCCTGACGAGCGACCAGGTCGAGCGCGAGCGCGCCTGCTCCGAACGTCAGACAGGCGCCCACGACGAGCGGCCGCCCGACGCGCGTCACGATCCGGCCCGCGAGCGGCGCCGCGATGGCAGACCCGAGGGCGAACGCCGTGATGCCCAGCCCTGACTGGAACGCCGTATAGCCGAGTCCCTCCTGGTAGTAGAGGGCAAGCACCAGCGGCAGCCCGGTCATGCCGCAGAAGAACACCAGCGCCAGCACCACACCGGCCGTGAAGGATGGCTGTCGGAACAGTCTCAGGTCGACCAGCGGGTCGCGGCTTGCCCGCGTCAGTCGGGCCTCTCGACGGAAGAAGCCCAGGAGCAGGATCAGCGCCGGTATGCCGAGGAGGAACAGGCGGGTGTCGCGCAACGCGTCGTACTCGACAGCGGCGAACAGGACGCAGAACGTCGCCAGCCCGAGGACTACTGCACCGCCGATATCGAGGCGGTGTCGACCGGTCGGCGGGGCGTCCGGAAGCCAGCGTCTGGCCATCACGATGACCACGAGGCCGATCGGGACGTTCACGAAGAACACGAGCCGCCACCCGAACTCAGGACCGCCCACCGCGATCAACAGGCCGCCGACGAGCGGCCCGAGCGCGGTGCCCAGCGCCACCACGGTTCCGATGACTCCGAAGGCCCGGCCGCGGTCCCGCCCCGAGAACAGCTGCTGCACCAGGCCGGAGACCTGGGGATTGATCAAGCCACCGGACAACCCCTGCAGCACCCGCGCGACGATCAGCACTCCTCCACTGGGTGCGAGTCCGGACAACGCACTGGTGACGACGAACCCGGCTACCCCGATGACGAACATGGCCCGGCGACCGTGGTCGTCACCGAGCCGCCCTCCGAGCACCGGGACCAGACCGAACGCCAACGTGTACCCACTGATCACCCACTGCAGCTGAGCGGGTCCGGCTCCGGTCGCGAGCCCGATGGCGGGCAGCGCCACATTGGTGATGCTCAGGTCGAGCAGGGTCATGAACAGCGCGCTGCAGCACACGGCCAGGGCGATCCATCGGCGACGATCGGCGACAGGATCCGACATCGACGTCACTGAGGCAGATTACGTGGCGTGCCCGGTCGACACCTGCCTGGGTCAGGTCATGAGCAGACGCGGTGACAGCTCGCCGACCGGCAGCACCGTGAGCTCGGCTCCAAGCGTCCGCGCGTCGACGAGCTGCATCGGCTGTACGACGATCGCACCGGCTTCGATGGGGTGCACGATCACCCAGAGCCAACGCCCGGCAGCCTCGCCGGCATACACCGCCCGGTCCGGTGCGCCCTCGACCGCCCACAGCGACACCGGTCGCCCGTCGATCTCGAACCTGGCGTGGGGAGGCCCTTCGCCGACCCCGGACGTCGGGTAGCTCACGGGGAGCCCGGCGAAGTGGCTGCCGACACCGGCGCCCGCCTCCTCGCAGACGAAGATGAGCTCGGCCGGGTCACCGAAGGGGTCGGTGCCGCTCCAGCACGCGGCCGTCGCAGAGCCGCGCGACTCACGGTCACCCTGACCGGACTGGCCCCCGGCGTAGGCAAGGCCACCGAACGTCCAGCTCACCGGGACCGGCCATGGTGTCCACAGCGGCACGGGCAACGAGTTGATCTCGGAGCCGATCACGGCGGCGAACGGGTCTACGACCGTGAGGCGCTCCTTCATGGGTCAACGGTGGGGGGCGAACGGGTCGGGGTCAAGGACCGGCCGCGTGGCGCGCAGCGTACGGTCGGCGCATGCGGGTGCCGTGCGTAGGGGTCGTGGTGCTGGATGGGCAGGGTCGGCTGCTCGTGATTCGCCGCGCACACGAACCCGGCCAAGGGCTCTGGTCGATCCCAGGCGGTCGCGTCGAGCCCGGCGAGGACCTGCCCGACGCCGCGGCCCGTGAAGCGCGGGAGGAGACGGGACTGGACCTCCTCGTCGGGGCTGCGCTGGGCCGGGTGGAGCTGCCCGGTCCTGGCGGCGTCGTGTATGCCGTCACCGACTTCGTCGCCACCGTCAGGGCCGACAACCCCGCCGATGCGTTGCGAGCAGGTGACGACGCCGACGAGGTCAGGTGGGTCACCGAGACGGAGCTGGCTGACCTGCCGACCTCGCCGGGCCTCGTCGAGACGCTGACGGCCTGGGGTGTCAGGTCGGTGTCAGGCCCAGATATCCCAGGCCGTCAGCGTCTCGACGAGGCCCGGCGACGTCGGCAGGTCAGCCAGCTCCGTCTCGGTGACCCACCTGACCTCGTCGGCGTCGTCACCTGCTCGCAACG
>JANLYC010000512.1:0-1736 GCA_031365435.1 Nocardioidaceae bacterium | reverse complement strand
GCCGCGGTCATCGCCGGGCTCGCTCTCAGTGCCATGGTCATCGCCGGGCTCCGTCTCGGTGCCGTGGTCCTTGCCCGGCTGATGGACGACCTGCCGGGGCGGCCCGTCGTCGACCACTGCCGCGACGATCTGGGGACCTGCGACCCCGCCCCCGACCGCCAGCGCGGCCGCCGACACGGCGATGACGATGTTACGGACGGTGCTGGTGACGATCTGCATGTCATTCTCCTCAGGTGGACGGCCCGCGTGCTGGGGCCTGTCACTACCGTCGTCGATGACGGGTCCCGTTCGATATGGAACCTTGGTACTAGGACATACCGGGTCTAGGTACTAGTCACGGCACGGATACGCTCACTTCTCGGTCGGCGCCCAGGCGAAGCGCACTTCGCGGGTCCGGGGATCGGCCTCGACCAGACGGACCAGGATCTCATCGCCCAGGGGCAGGTGGCCGTGCTCGGACGCCACCTTCGCCTCGACGGCGGGCTCCTGCAGCACGACCGAGCCGCTGGTGGGCTCGTCGTGGTCGACGTCGACCACAACCCCCGTGAACGTCTGGCCCACCCGGCCGGCCAGCACCCCGGCCTCGACCAGGTTGATGACCGCTCGCTCGTACTGATGCGCTCGGCGATCGGAGTCCTCCATCACCTTGGGAAGATCGCGCAACCGGCTTCGAACCCACGACGGCACCTCGGCGTCGGCACAGAGGGCGACCACCACCTCGCCGGCGTACCGGTCGACGAGGCGCCGCAGCGGTGCCGTCACGTGGGCATACTCCGACGCGAGGGCCGCATGCTCGATGTGGTCGGGCACGCCGCCCTCGAACGCCACGTAGCCGGCTCCGCGCAGCAGCCTCGTGCAAGCGTTGAGCATGGCCGCCCCACTCGGGGTGTTGGGGTCCAGCGAGCGGACGAAATCGGGATAGTCGACGTCGGGATGCCACTCCAGGTGCAGCGCAGCGGCCGTACGCCGCAGCCTCGCTACGGCGTAGTCGGGGGGTTCGGGCAGCGTCCGGACGATGCCTATCTCGCCGTAGAGCATGATCTCCGCTGCCCCCATGCCGGTGAGCAACGAGATCTGGGCGTTCCACTGCTCGACGTCGAGCAGCTGCCGGTAGACCAGGGACCAACCTTCACCGCTGACTTCGACCTCCTGATCCGGCAGCGGCAGGCTCACCCCGCCGCGCTCCTGCTCGCGACGGAGCCGAAGCTGCCCTACCTCCTTCAGGAGCACGAACACCTCGTCGGCGGTCCCGTCGTCAAGTGCCCGCTGCACGCCGGCGTAGTCCCAGCGCCCCCGGCTCCTGACCCGGGCCCTCGTCACGTCGACGTTGGTCCCCTCCCCCGTGTCGTCGAGCTCGATGGTCCACAGCAAGGCCGGCCGCATCTCTCCGGGCAACAGGCTGGCGGCGCCCTCGGACAGCACCGGCGGGTGCAGCGGGATGCGACGGTCGGGGGCGTACAGCGTCTGACCCCGTAAGTGTGCTTCGTTGTCGATCACACCGCCTGGTTCTACGAAGGCAGCGACGTCGGCGATCGCGTAGTACACCCGGTAGCCGCCGTCGCGGCGCTCGATGTGGAGTGCCTGGTCCAGGTCCATCGAGCCCTCGGGGTCGATCGTGACCAGTGGGACCTCGGTGCGGTCCAGATCGGGGAGCACCGGGTTCGCAGCGGCCTGCTGCGCGGCGGCCAGAACGTCGGCAGGGAAGTCGCTCGGCACGTCCTGCTCCCGTGCGATGG
>JANLYC010000565.1:0-2164 GCA_031365435.1 Nocardioidaceae bacterium | reverse complement strand
CTGCGAGATCCTCGGCCTCGACTCCAGCCGGCGGCGATGGCCCTCGGTTGGCTTTTGCCTCGACACGCCCGGACCCGCCTTTCGTCGGATGGACGAACGGGACCCTGGCGCTTAGGGCAGGTCACCTTGGGGATACGGATGGTCCTGCCGCGAGATGCTGTCGGGGTTCAGGTCGTCGACCGACGCGCCGGAGCTATTCGAACCGGTCACCTTGGCCGTCGTGGCGCTGACCGCGCTGGTGAGCTTGTCGGCGACCACGGGGGCGTGCCGGCGCGCCGCGTCGACGGCCGCTTGGGTCTGCTGCTGGACACGCGGGTCGTGCTTCACCTTGTCGATGCGGCCCGTGATCTGCTCATAGCGCTCACGTCCGGCCCGTGCGCCGAGCACATAGCCAACAGCGGCAGCAACTAGCAGCATCAGCTTCTTCACGATGTGTCCTCCTCGGTGGTGTTCTTCGGTGGATGGCGACCAATCCCGTTGCTCACGCTAGCGCGGTCCTCCAGCCCCCGCGCTTCCTGCCTGATTCGGCGTCCGCGCTCGATGTCCTGGTCGGCCTTCCTCCGTGCCTTGCGAATGCCGCTGGTGTCGCGGGCAGGGAGCTGGAGCTCACGCTCCGCGGCCATCCCGGCCTGCAACTGGCGGCCCCGCTCCATCTCCGAGTCGAGCTCGGCGCCGAACAGGAGGGCGAGGTTTGTGATCCACAGCCACAACAGGCCGACGACCACGCCGGCCAGCGAGCCATAGGTCTTGTCGTAGCTGCCGAATGTCGCGACGAAGAAGGCGAACCCCACCGACGCGGCGATCCAGATCACGATCGCCACGACAGCGCCGGGTGAGACCCAACGGAACTTCGGCTGCTGCACGTTGGGTGTCGCGTAGTAGAGGATCGCCACGATCAAGACCACGATCAGCACGAGAACCGGCCACTTGACGATGTTCCACACCATGACAGCCTGCGAGCCCAGCCCAATGACGTTCCCCAACGCGGTCGCCAGCGGCCCGGACACGATCAGCATGACCAGCACCAGTGCAACCAGCACGACCGCGACGAAGGTAACGACCAGCATGACCGGCCGCAGCTTCCAAAACGGCCGACCCTCGTCGATTTCATAGATGCCGTTCATGGCCCGCCCGAAGGCGCTCACGTAGCCCGAGGCCGACCAGAGCGCACCGAGGATGCCCACGACCAGGCCGATCCCGGCAGTGTGGGAGGTCGCGCTGTTGTCGAGGGCTGGCTCGATCGTGTTCAGGGTGCTGGAGGAGACGAGTGGTTTCAGCACCTGGAGCACCGTGTTCACGCTCTGCTGGGACTGGCCGACGACCCCCAGAAGTGACACCAGCGCGATGGCAGCTGGGAACAGGGCCAGCACCGAATAGTAGGTCAGGGCCGCCGCCTTGTCAGTGCACTGATCGTCACCGAACTCGCGCAGCGTCTTTCGAAAGACGTACATCCACGACTGCCTGGTCAGGTCGCTGGGCGACTCGGGCTTGCGGGGATCGTCCGGCTCAGGTGTGGTGGCTCCGGACCGGTCCTCCCCAGTCTGGTCGCGGTCACTCATCGCCTTCGACCCACGATCACCAGCGCGGTCACAGGGCGGCCACCGCGCTGGCACCGGTGTCGATGTCGCCACCAGGCGGCGTCGGGCTGGCTCCCTCCCCATCGTCCTTGCCCAGTAGGTCCTGCGCGGGAGGAGTGACGTCCGCCTCCGCTTGATCGTCTGTCGTCATGTCATGCCCCTAAAGGTCCCTCACCAGGGGAGTCCCCGGCGTCCGACTCCAGGAGGAGGAACGCCGGGGCCTCACCGACGGCTCACGCCGGCGCGAACCTTGTACCCGCCCGGCGACGTCACTAACGACATCGTCGGCGTCGCGATCGCCACCATCCCGCTCGCCTTCGCGGCCGGGGCACTCGGCAACGCAGTGGGAACGACGCTTGCGGGGGTCGAGCCCGTTTAGGACCTGACGGTGATAAACATGGCCAGCATCGTTTGGCCAACGTGCTCGGTCTGCTGGGGAGGGTCATGCTCGGCGTCCTGATTCGGAGCTCGGCCGGAGCCATCGTGGGCTACCTCGTTGCCTCGTTCCTGCTTCCCAAGCTGTCGGTGCTCCTCGCCGGCTCGTAGGCCTGGGACGGCGTATTTGTGTTGGGTTGTGGTCAGGGAGT
>JANLYC010000510.1:0-9150 GCA_031365435.1 Nocardioidaceae bacterium | reverse complement strand
GACAACGGGCTGCCACGAACGGTTTACGTCAGCTCGTGGCGCCGGCGGACCGCATTCTGAGGCAGCGCCAAGACCAGCCGAAGCCCCACGACCAGTGCGCACGGGTCTCCACACGGACCGTCCGCGACCACGAATCGCGGTCACCATTACCCCGCGGCAGCCCAGATGGGAACTTGGCATGAGGGAATATGGTGCCTCGTGAGAACCCTGCCGTTTTCGCTTGATGCAGGGACTTCCTTGAGACCAGGGGGACGTCATCGCCACAGATCTGGAGCCGTCGCCGGCCGAGGAGCCTGAGATCTCGACCGCTTCGCCGGCCGGCTACCGCTACCGCTGGATGGTGCTCGCCGTCGTGCTGGTGGCCGATGTGATGGACCTGCTCGACGCGACCATCGCCAACCTGGCCGGGCCGTCCATCCGGGCCGATCTCGGCGGTAGCAACACCACCCTGCAGTGGGTACTGGCGGCGTACACGCTCGCGTTCGCGATCGGGCTGGTCACCTCCGGACGGCTCGGCGACCTCGTCGGCCGCCGCGAGATGTTCCTCATCGGCATGATCGGCTTCACGGCGGCCTCGGTGGCGTGCGGGCTGGCACCCTCGGCCGGTCTGCTCATCGCGGCACGGGTGGCGCAGGGCCTGTTCGGCGCGACGATGATCCCGCAAGGCCTGGCGATGGTGAAGCAGGCGTTCCCGCCGCAGGACCTCGCGAAGGCGTTCATCCCGTTCGGTCCCGTCATGGGGTTGGCTGCGGTGCTCGGGCCGATCATCGCCGGTGTGCTCATCGACGCCGACCTGTTCGGCAGCGGCTGGCGGATGGTGTTCCTCATCAACCTGCCGGTGGGCGTGGTTGCCGTGCCGCTGGCCTTCCGCTACCTGCCTGAGATGCCGCGGTCCGAGCGTCGGCACCGGCTCGACCTGCTGGGCAGCGTGCTCATCACGGCGGCCTCGGCAGCCCTGATCTATCCGCTGGTGCAGGGTCGCGAGGCGGGCTGGCCGGGCTGGATCTTCGCGCTGATGGGCGCGTCTGTCGTGCTCTTCGGTGCCTTCGTCTGGAACGAACGCCGGTCGGCATACCCGGTCATCGAGCCGACGCTGTTCACCCACCGCGGGTACGTCGCAGGGCTGCTGCTCCTGCTCACCTTCTTCGCGGGGATGGCCGGCTTCATGCTGGTGTTCAACCTGTTCGTGCAGCTCGGCCTCGGGTTGAAGCCGCTGTATGCCGGGCTCGCTCTGACCCCGTTCGCCCTCGGTATCGCTGTCGGCTCGGCGCTGTCGGGAGCCTGGCTGGGGCCCAAGCTCGGCCGGCCGGTGCTGCACGTGGGTCTGATCGCCATGCTGCTCGGGATCATCATGGTGGGACTGACCGTGGCGCAGTGGGACCTCGACGTCACCGCCTGGCGGCTCGCGCCCGGCACCCTGGTCGCGGGTGTCGGCTGCGGCTTGATCTTCCCGCCGCTGTTCGACCTGATCCTGGCCGACCTCGACGAGAACGAGGTCGGGACCGGCGCGGGCCTGCTCAACGCGGTCCAGCAGTTCGGCGGTGCCGCTGGTGTCGCGGTGCTCGGCACGATCTTCTTCCAGCTGTTGCCGACAGACGGCTACAGCGATGCGTTCGGGAGCGTACTTGGGGTGGCGATCGGATGCTGGGTCGCGTCGTTCGCGGTCGTGTTCCTGCTGCCGAAGCGGGGCCGCTAAGACGAGGTCGTCGACTGAGCTGCCAGGGGCCAAGCGGTTCAGATGGCCGGGCGGTTCGGATGGCCGGGCGCTGAGGATGGCCGGGCGCTGGCCGCCATACCAGTGACCAAGGCAAATACCTTGTCCCCGCGTCAAATTTGCCTAGTTCACAAGCCACCTGGCTTGTGAACTAGGCAAACGCGGACGGCCAGAGGGACTACTACAGAGTCCAGGTGCCGGTGGCAACGAGGACGGCGGGGCCTTTGAGGTGGATGTGGTCGTCGACGTCCCAGGTGACGGTGAGGCTGCCGCCAGGTACGTCGACGCGGTACGACGCAGGCAGCATCGCCTCACGAGCCCCGATCACGCCACCGTCCGAGGCCGCCGAGTCGCGGGCGGGGACGCGCCCACCGGCCTCGGCATCGGCGGTGACGGCCGCCGCCACGACAGCGCAGGCGCCGGTCCCGCAGGACCAGGTCTCCCCGGACCCGCGCTCGAACACCCGCATCGCGAGGTGCCGATCGCCCACGCGGACCACGAACTCGATGTTGACGCCGTCGGGATACTCCTCGCCACAGAAGTAGGGCGAGTGGACGAGGTCCCCTACCGAGGCCAGGTCATCCACGACCACCACCGCGTGCGGATTGCCCATGTCGACCTTGCGAGCGGACATGGCCCGGCCCTCGACCGAGACCGTCACGTCACCGCCCACCTTCGGGTTCCCCATGTCGACGCTGATCTCACCGTCCTCGCAGAAGGTCACGAGCTTGATCCCGTCGCGGGTGTCGATCGGCAGAGGTGTGGTCAGGCCGGCCACGTCGACGAGTCCGGCCTCGGCGAGATAGCGCGCGAAGACGCGGATGCCGTTGCCGCACATCTCCGACACGGAGCCATCGGCGTTGCGGTAGTCCATGAACCAGTCCGCGCCGCCGTCGACGTCACCCCTGAGCACGCGCAGCACACCGTCGGCGCCGATCCCGCCGCGGCGATCACACAATGCGGCGACCACGTCCGGCGCCAGGTCGCCGTGCACGGTGCCATCGAGGTCCGGCAGCACGACGAAGTCGTTGTGGGTGCCGTGACCCTTGAGGAACGGGAAGCTCACCTCTCGATCGTACGGCCCGCGTACACCGGGACGGCGCACCTGGAATCAGCCGGATTCGGCCAGCACGGCAGCGGCGCGCCCGACAAGGTCGTGAGCGTCATACGGCAGCCAGCTGATCCGCGGGTCGCGACGGAACCAGGTGTCCTGGCGGCGGGCGAACTTCCGGGTCCCGCGTACGGTGTCGTCGCGCGCCTCTTCTTCCGAGCACTCCCCGGCCAGGAACCGCAGCACCTGGGCGTAGCCGAGCGCACGACTCGCCGTTCGACCCTCGCGCAGTCCCAGCGACTCCAGCCGGCGTACCTCGTCGACCAACCCGCCGTCCCACATCCGGTCGACGCGGCGTTCGATGCGCTCGTCGAGGACCTCGCGGGGGACGTCGATGCCCAGCTGCACCACGCCGTCGACGGAGTACCGATGGTCCGGCAGCCGTGCCTGGAAAGGGCGGCCGGTGATCTCGAGCACCTCCAGAGCCCGCACGATCCGTCGACCGTTTCCCGGCAGGATCACCTCGGCCGCCGCCGCATCGACCGACCGGAGCCGTTCGTGCATGGCCGGAGCGCCGATGACAGCCAGGTCGCTCTCCAGTCGCGCTCGCACGGCGGCATCAGCACCCGGGAACTCGAACTGGTCGAGCACGGCGCGGAGGTAGAGAGCCGAACCGCCGACGAGAACCGGAACCCGTCCGCGGTCCCGGCAGTCCTCGATCGCGCTCCGCGCCCAGCCCTGGAACTCCGCCACCGTCGCCGGCTCCGTCACGTCGAGCAGATCGAGCAGGTGGTGAGGTACGCCGCGACGCTCGGCCGGCGACAGCTTGGCCGTTCCGATGTCCATACCGCGGTAGATCTGCATCGAGTCGCCGTTGACGACCTCACCGCCGAGCCGCAGCGCCAGGTCGATCGCGAGGTCGCTCTTGCCTGCGGCCGTCGGGCCGACCACGGCGACGACGGGTGGTGTGGACATCCGCCCATGATTCCACTGAGTGGTCAGACGGCAGTAGCGCTGGGGGCCAACCTGGTTCTGACCACTCGGTCTGGTTGGGTGGACGTCGCCGGCACACCACAATGGTGGGACGGGGCACGCTGAGGAGGGCATGACATGGGATTCCTGGACAAGTTCAAGGCCAAGGCGACCGAGGCCGTGGACAAGCACGGCGACAAGATCACGACCGGTCTCGACAAGGCCGGGCAGTTCGTCGACAAGAAGACCGGGGGAAAGCACCACGACAAGATCGAGTCGGCCAGGACGAAAGCCGAGGACGCCCTCGACAAGCTCGACGGCAAGAACGACGACCTCCCTGACACGCCGCCCAAGTAGAGCTCCGCTGTCGGTCGGCCGCGCGCCGGCAGCTCAGGGCGCTGCGTAGGTGAGCTCCCACTCGACCACGGCGTAGCCGACGCCGTACGGCGCTGCGTCATACGGCACGGTCGCGTTGATCGCGCCTCCGTCGTCGAACGCGGTCTGGCCGGCGCCGGCCAACACCTGCCACACGGGACGGCCGGTGGACCACAGGGCAGCGTCGAGTGCCGGGTCGAGCCCGAGCAAGGTGTCGACGTCGCCCCGGCTCAACGCGGTGACGGCGGCTCGGTCGTAGCCGACCGCGCGCTCGTCGAGGTATCCCGGGGACGTGGTGCTGCGACGGGCGCTGCCGTCCGCCATGGCGAGCACGACGACGGGATCGTTGGTGCCGACGAGTTGGCACCCCAGCTCCGCGCACGATGGCGCGTTCGCGTCAGCAGCCACCGCCACGTAACGCCGACGCGCGGAAGGCCAGTCGACCGCGTCGAGCAGGTAGGCGCCGATCGTGAGCGACAGCGGCAACACCCTTTCGGAGCCTCCGAACGAGACGTCGCAACCGAAGGCTCGCAGGTCGCCACCGGCCTTGCCGCGCCAGTCCCCCGGCGTGGGGGCCGCACCCACGACGATGACCTGGCTGGCGGCCGCCGCGAGCCGTCGTACGGCGGCCAGGCATGTGGCTCGTAGGTCGGCGGTCTCGTCGGCAGCGCCGGATGCCACCTGGGGAACCAGCAACGGCGGATGCGGGCAGATCGCAGCGGCGAGCAGCATGGAGCGACCTTAGGTGGCAGCGCTGACCGTTGGAGCGGCGGCCTAGGCTCTGCCACGTGCCAGAACGCTTCCGGGTCGTACCCGCCGCCTACGTGATCCTCCGCCGAGACGACGAGGTGCTGCTCCAGCTCCGCGAGGGGACGGGGTACATGGATGGCCACTGGGCGACGGCGGCAGCCGGCCACGTGGAGGCCGGGGAGGCGGTCCACGCAGCGGCGGTCAGGGAGGCGGCCGAGGAGCTTGGCGTGCGCATCGACGTCGCTGACCTGGAACCGCTGTGCGGCATGCACCGCACCGGCGCCAACGGCCGTTCGATCGACGAACGGGTCGACTGGTTCTTCGCCTGCCGACACTGGCACGGCGAACCGACCGTGGTCGAGCCCGAGAAGGCCGCCGACCTGCGTTGGTTCCCTCTCGACGCGCTCCCCGACCCGGTCGTCCCGCACGAGAAGTACGTCTACGAGCAGCTCCGGGCCGGGACTCTCGCCGCTGTGGTCGCGTATGGCTTCCCCGGC
This sequence comes from Nocardioidaceae bacterium, assembly GCA_031365435.1. Classification (GTDB taxonomy): domain Bacteria; phylum Actinomycetota; class Actinomycetes; order Propionibacteriales; family Nocardioidaceae; genus JANLYC01. The sequence goes on along the minus strand of JANLYC010000510.1, from coordinate 3,791 downwards.
GGCCCGCACGCCTGACTGTCCTCCCGCCCGCCCTGGCCCCGCCTCGGACCGCTCCTGCCCCCCGAATTGCGGGAAAGTGCAGTACGACACGCCGTATGACGCCTGCACTTTCCCGCAATTCGCGGGGCGGAGTGAGGGCACGGTCAAGGCTCAGGAGTCGAAGCCGAGCCCGAACCGGTCCAGGGTGCGGAGCCACAGGTCACGACGGCCCTCGTTGCGGTCGGCCCGCGCGATCGATGCGCGGGTGATCTGCACACCGGCGTACGCGAACGGCTCGGGCGGGAACGGGAGCGGCTTCGTCCGGACCAGCCGGGTCGCGGTTCGCTCGGTCTCCTCACCGGACAGCAGGTCCAGCATCACCTGCGCACCGAAGCGAGTCGCCCCGACACCGAGTCCGGTGAACCCCGCGGCGTAGGCGGTCTGGCCGCCGTGGGCCGTGCCGAAGAACGCGCAGAAGCGGCTGCACAGGTCGATCGCGCCACCCCACGCGTGGCTGAAGCCCAGGCCCTCGAGCTGGGGGAAGGTGGTGAAGAAGTGTTCGGAGAGCAGGTCGAACGTCTGCGGTCGCGAGTCGAGAGCGGAGCTGATCTTGCGCCGGAAGTGGTAGATGGCGTCGTACCCGCCGAACAGGATGCGGTTGTCGGGCGTGAGCCGGTAGTAGTGGAACTGGTTGGCCGAGTCGCCGATGCCCTGCCTGTGCTGCCAGCCGATGGCGGCGAGCTGCTCGCCGGAGAGGGGCTCGGTCACGAGGGCGTAGTCGTAGACGGGGACGATGAACGGTCGCACCCGTCTGACCAGCGCGGGGAAGGCGTTGGTGGCCAGCACGACCTGTCGGGCCGTGAGCGATGCGTGCCTGGTCTGGAGGCGAGTCCCGTCGCGCTCACGCTTGATCCCTCGGACGTGGCTGCCCTCGAAGATCCGCACCCCCATGTCCTCCGCGGCGCGGGCCAGACCCCAGGCGAGCTTGCCGGGATGGACCATCACAGTGCCGTGCTCGTCCCAGAGCCCGGCCAGGTACGTCGGTGAGGCGACTTCGCGGCGTACCTCCTCTCGGTCGAGGAAGCGCCCCTCTCCTGCCTCGGCGGCCTCGCGCAGGTCACCAACCTGGTAGTCCTCGGTGGCCACGTTGAGCTCACCTGTGCGCTCGAGGTCACAGTCGATGTCGTACTTGTCGAGGTCGGCGATGAGCCCGTCGAGATTCTCGTCACCCAGCCGCTTGAGGGTGTCGTACTCGTCGGGGAAGCGGTCGCGGCCGTTCCCGGCTCCGTGCGTGATGCTGGCGTCGCAGAATCCGCCGTTGCGGCCACTCGCCGCCCAGCCGACACGGCAGGCGTCGACCACGACGACGTCACGGTCGGGGTCCTGCTGCTTGGCGAGGAGGGCGGCCCACAGACCGGAGTAGCCCGCGCCGACAATCACCAGGTCGGTCGTGGTGGCCCGGTCCAGGTGGGCGCGTTGAGGCGGTCGGCTCGGGTCGTCCAGCCAGAACGGCATACCCCTGGTCCCCCGCCACGACGCACCCATGCCGCCATCCTGCCCGACCTGGCCGTTGGCGTTTGCCTAGTTCACAAGCCAGGTGGCTGCAGAACTAGGCAACTTTGCCTAGGGAACAGGGTGTTTGCCTTGTGAACTAGGCAAACGCGGCGGCCACCAGGGGCAGGGGCAGGGGCAGGGCAGTCAGGTCAGCGGGTGGCGCAAGCGGGCGGGTCGACGGCCGGCAGCGGAGCGGGTACGCCGACGGACGGCATGCCCAGCGAGACGCCGTCCGAGCTCGCCCCCGACATGCGGGCCTCCCAGGCGTCGCCCGCCCGGGTATGGCGCACGACCGTCACGGGGATGTCGCTGACGAGGTGGTGCGGAGCGCCGTAGGTCACCTCGACCTCGACCATGTCTCCGGGGCGCACCGCCACCGCAGGGTCGGGCGTGAGATGCACGAGCCGGTTGTCCCGCGCCCGGCCGGACAGTCGCGCCTTCGCCGCGTCCTTGCGGCCTTCCCCCTCGGCCACGAGCACCTCAAGGCGGCGACCAACCAGCCGCTTGTTCTCGTCCCAGGCGATCTCGTTGACGAGCTCGACCAGCCGCTCGTACCGCTCCTGCACGACGTCGTGTGGCAGCTGGTCGGCCATCGTGGCGGCCGGGGTGCCGGGGCGCTGGGAGTACAGGAACGTGAAGGCGCCGCTGAAGCGGGCCTCGCGCACCAGCGACAAGGTCTGCTGGAAGTCCTCCTCGGTCTCACCGGGGAAACCGACGATGACGTCCGTGGTAATCGCCGCGTCCGGGATCTGCTCGCGCACCCGGTCGAGGATGCCGAGGTACCGGTCCCGGCGGTAGGACCGTCGCATCGCCTTGAGCACCACGTCCGAGCCCGACTGCATTGGCATGTGCAGGGACGGCATCACGTTCGGCGTCTCGGCCATCGCCGTGATCACGTCGTCGGTGAAGTCGCGCGGGTGCGGCGACGTGAAGCGCACGCGCTCCAGGCCCTCGATCTCCCCACATGCCCGCAGCAGCTTGCTGAACGCCTGCCGGTCACCGAACTCGACGCCGTAGGAGTTCACGTTCTGCCCCAGCAGCGTCACCTCGATGACGCCCTCGCCCACCAGCGCCTCGACCTCGGCGAGCACGTCACCCGGCCGCCGGTCCTTCTCGGTCCCGCGCAGCGACGGCACGATGCAGAACGTGCAGGTGTTGTTGCACCCCACGCTGATCGCCACCCAGGCCGCGTACGCCGACTCGCGCCGGGTCGGCAACGTCGAGGGGAACACCTCGAGCGACTCGAGGATCTCGACCTGCGCCACGCGGTTGACCCGCGCCCGCTCCAACAGCGCCGGCAACGAGCCGATGTTGTGCGTGCCGAAGACGACGTCGACCCAGGGTGCCCGCCGGGTGATCTCGGACCGGTCCTTCTGGGCCAGGCAGCCACCGACGGCGATCTGCATGTGCTTGTCGGCGGCCTTGCGTGGCGCGAGCTGCCCGAGGTTGCCGTACAGCTTGTTGTCGGCGTTCTCACGGACGGCGCAGGTGTTGAAGACCACGACGTCGGCCTCGGTGCCGGGCGTGGCGCGCAGATACCCCGCGTTCTCGAGCAGGCCGGACAGTCGTTCGGAGTCGTGCACGTTCATCTGACAACCGTGTGTCCGCACCTCGTACGTGCGTGCTTCGGCCGTCTCGGGAGTCGCCGTCATAACCGGTCCAGCCTAGGCGACCCCACCGTGTTGTCAGAAGTGAGGCTGGCCAGAGCCGCCCCCACTTCTGACAACTCCCCCGTCAGTCGCACATGGGCGGCTGGGCGTCGGTCGGGTGGAAGACCAAGGGCGGAAGGCCCGGAGCCGTAAACAGCGCCCTGCGCTCGCTCATGACGTCCACGGTTCCCGGCTGACCGGGGTTGCCCCATCCCTCGGGCGGGTTCCCACTGCCGTCCGACAACGGGATCGTCGCCCAGACCCGCCCGTCGAACTGAGCGAAGCGGATGCCGCAATGGGTGTAGAGCGTGTAGTCGAATGACCTCAACACCTTCGGTTCAGGTGATGTCTCAACGGGAGTCGTCCCTCTCGACGTACCTGCCCCGGCGCCCACGCCCGGCTCGGCAGAGGAGCCCCCGCACCCGACCAACACTTGCGCTGCGACAACTGCAGCCGCCATCGCCAGGACCTTCGACATGTCCCCCTCCTGACTCCCGCTTGGCAGTACGACGGGGATCCGGCGGGCACGGTTCCCGGACCGGTCAAGAAAGTCCGGGGACGTAGTACAGGGCGATCCCCGCCAGGGCGCACACGCCGAGGGTTCGGAGC
>JANLYC010000506.1:0-1559 GCA_031365435.1 Nocardioidaceae bacterium | reverse complement strand
CCGCGCGACGAGGAAGCGACGCGCCGCCTCAGCAGTGACCTTCACCTGGGGGACGCTAGCTGCGCAGCGAGCATCGACCAGACCACGAAATCAGGACGCCCCAGACGGGACCCCAACACACTCACAGTGCGGAAATGTCCCCTGAGCGGGCGGCTGTCTAGACAGCGGTGAGGAGGCCGCGGAGGTAGTCCTCGACGTTCGTCTTTGGTTGGAGCCAGTCGGGGCACGGCCCGATCTCGTCGCCGTGTGTCTGACACAGCATGAGCGAAGGGAAGATTGATCCGTCCGTTCCAGCGGCGTCACGCGCCTGCTGTTCGAGCGCCTCCGCGGGAACATGCTCGATTGCGATCGGCCGCCCTGTGATCGACTCGGCCAGGCGCACCACTTCCAGCGGGCTCATTGCCGCGGGGCCGCCTAGCTCCATCGTCAGCCCACGTGCTGCCGGGTTGTCCACACACGCGACCACTGCGGCGGCGACGTCCTGGGCCGAGATCCAGCTGACTCGCTGCTCACCGCTTCCGAGCACACGCGCGCTTCCGGCCGCGAGTTCCCAGCCCAAAGGCGGCCCGAGCCACATCTCCATGAAGTAGCTGGGACGGAGGATCGTGAACGCCATTCCCGATCCGCGCAACCGTTCCTCGATTGCTCGCTTGGCCTCTGTCAAGGGGTCGTCGGTGTCGATGTGGCGCGTGTACGACACATAGATGAAGTGGTCGACCCCGGCGCCAGCAGCGGCGTCCACCAACGACACCTGTCCGTCCCGGTCGACCGCGGTGATCGAGTCTGTTCCGAGCGCGGTGATAGCGGTAGCTCCGGAGACAACCGTCATCACTCCGGTACAGGCACGTGTCAGTGAATCGGGGTCACGCAACTCGCCACGCACGACCTCGGCTCCGACCTCTTCGAGCGACCGGACACGCTCAGGATCTGATGTCTCGCGCACCATCGCCCGAACCGGCTTGCCCTGGCCTCGCAGCGCTCGTACGACCGAACTGCCGACGTTTCCGGTCGCGCCTACAACTAGATTCATCGTGAGCCTCCTGGGTGGTGACTACCCGCCAGTATCCTCCCAACAACCACGGACGCACAAGCACGACGGGCAACGACCTGTGCCAGATCCTCCACACCGGCCTTGCTCACGACACCGCCGGTGAGAGGGCCGCAGGCTGCCCCAGTGTTCGCAAAGGCACCCTGACCGACCTCCGCTTCAAGAAGCGTTCACGGCCTGCGGAGGCGCGGGTCACCGCGCCACATTGCAACGCCGAGAGTCAGCGCGCTGGCAAGCAGCCATGGCCCGGCGATGACGGCAAGACACGCCGCCGCGATGTCAAACGCACCACCGCGCCGAAGCTCCCCGACGGCCGCCACGGCCAAGGCGATTACCCCGACGGCTCGGAGGAACAGCATTCCCCATGATTTCGCGTCCTGCGTCCGCACCTGCGACCTGGGCTACCCGACGAGAAGGCATTCCATTCGCATGCGCGAGCGTTCGCGACTACACCCCGAGCGCCGGACTTAGTGTGAAGTCCACACAAAGTCCGGGTCGGCGCCCCTAGACG
>JANLYC010000505.1:0-1839 GCA_031365435.1 Nocardioidaceae bacterium | reverse complement strand
TCGCGGGTGGTGTGGCAGTTGCCGGAGACGCCTTGACCGTTGGCTTCGGTGGTGGGTCCCCCACGCGCATGAGGATCGATGTGGTCGATGTCGCGGATCGGTGAGGCGCATTGGATGCCGCGGCAGTGTTGGTCGCGGGCGATGATGAGTTCGCGCAGGGTGCCGTCGAAGCGTCGACGGCGGGGGTCGCCGTGGGTGAGGGATCCGTCGACGGGGTCGGTGAGGAAGCGGCGCAGCCAGGCCGTGCTGCTGGTGGCGAGCTGGCGGGCGGTGGGGGCGTCGAGGGGTCCGGCGCCCATGAGGTGGGCGGGATCGTTGCTGAGGCCGAGCAGGGTGGCGTCGGTCATGATGACGTTGACCTGGGCGGGGATGGCGTCGGTGGTGGTGCCGGTGAGACGTTGCACGAGGGTGTCGCACATCAGCTCGGACACGGTGCCTCCGTCGCCGGCGGCGTAGCGGCTGCGTGCATGCTCATGGACGGCGTTGTAGGCGGCGACAGCATGCTCGGCGGGTAGGTATGCGTTCAGCCAGGCCATGCCGGACCCGGCGGGTTGGAGCTGCAGGTGCTGATCGGCCCGCTCGCGGACGCGTCTGCGCAGGGCCGCGTCGGGGTCGATCTGGGCGACGCGCGTCTCGGCCAGGGCGCGGACCTTGCCGGGCAGGACGTCTTCGGCGTCAGCCGCGATGACCCGGTCGGCCAGCGCCAGCATGGTGGGGTCGTCGAGCACGCACGTCTCGTGAGCGATGGCACGGGCTGCCTGCAGGCTGATGCGGCCGGCGCGCAATGCCGCCATCGTGGCCGGGTGCGCGGTGGTGAGCGACCAGGCGTCGTTGAGGAACGACCCGGCGGTGATGACCGAGACACCTTTGGCGATCGCGACCTCCGCGACCATGCCGCGGTACTGGGCCTGGTCGGAGGCGAACCCGTGGGCTTGGTCGAACGCGAGCCGGTCGGTGAGGAACGACGCCGTGAGCTCCAGCTGGTCGGCCTGCAGAGCGGCGATCCGGCGTTCGACGGCGGCGATCTGCTCCAACCGGGCCGCCATGGCGTCCTGGTGTGATCGCCACTCGACCAGCTCGACGTTGTCGGTGACGCGGCCCATCGACTGACCTGCCTCCCGCTCGGCCACCTGTTCGCTCATAGGTTCGAATATACGACAGGTCTCCGACAACCAGCAAGATGGCGAGACCGGCCCTGTGGACACTGTGGAAGCTCACACAGGGGGAGCGATCGACGCGCCTTCAGGCACCGAGGAAGTCGGTCACCGCGGACGACCAAGCCCCCGGTTTGTCGAGGTGCACCATGTGACCGGCGTCAATGACACGGAGAGTTGCGGCCGTGCCCGCGTCATGCAGGCGTTGCGCGACCAACGTCTCGGCGAGCACCTGGACCGAGTCTGGCCGGGCACACCCAGTCGCCAGGGGGCCGTAGGAGCCGAAGCCGTCGATGCTGGAGAAGATGTCAAAGGTGTCGGTCGCGGTCATGCCACTACAGACAAGATCCGCCGCGCGGACTCGTCGTTACGCCGGGCACCACGAGCTCTTCGGAGACGAGGTGGGGCGCGAGGTCATGCGGCAGGTCACGTGTCGTCGTGCATCCACGGCGTGAAGCACACGCCGACGATCACACCGTCCGCGGCCTGGTAGCGCGCGATGACCTGGCCCCAGGGTTCGGTGCGGACCGGGTGTAACGGCGCATATCCACGCTCATCGAGCTCCAGGGCAGCTGCTTCGACGTCCTCGACCTCGAACTCGATGGACGCCTGGGGCACGAGATGACTGGCCGGCCACTCCGAAGAGCCGAGGCAGCTCTCGGCGGCGTCGCTCAGGGGCCACACC
>JANLYC010000445.1:0-5511 GCA_031365435.1 Nocardioidaceae bacterium | reverse complement strand
CTGCAGGTCAAGGCTCCCGAACGTGGACTGCCAGTCATGCAGGTCGGCCAGCCCCCGCCGGACGTGACGGAACGCGTCGGCCCGCCGACTCCGGGCGTGGGCCAGTTCCGCGCGGACCTCACGATCGAGCAGGCGGACCTCCAGGGGCACCGAGTCGCGTACGTCCGCACGACCCAGGCGGGCGTGGGCCGTCTCGGTGTCGCCAAGGTTCAGTGCCGCACGGGCGACCTCGAGGTCAAGAGACCTCGCCTCGCGTTCGAGACGGTGCTCGCGCAGGTCAGCGACGACGGCGAGCGCTCGCTCGACGACGCTCGGCGTCGTGCGACCCTCCTCGATCCGCACCGTCAGCTCGATGGCTTCGGCGCGAGCCGACCACGCTCGGCTGCCGGTCGTGTCGAAGCGGCGCCGGGCGCGGCGTGCGGTGCGAGCCGCCTCGGCGGCATCGTGCCGGAGCAGCAGGCGGGCCAGGACCACCTCCGCCTCGCCCTGCCGTTGCCGCATCCGCCGAGCGCCGAACGCGTTCGCGGCGCGCCGCAACGCCGCCTCGGCCTCCTCGACCATCCCGGCCGCCACCAGCACTTCGGCCCGGTCCTGTTCGCAGATCGCCTCGTAGGCCGGGGACAGCACAGCCCAGTCGGGCCGGGCGCGGTCCATCAGCGTGAGAGCGTCGACGATGTCGCCGGACAGCAGGCGCGCGTAGCCGAGATTGTGTGCGGCCTTGGCGGCTTCGTGCACGAGGCCGGCTGCGCGGAAGTGTGCGGCGGCGGCGTCGAAGTCATCCCCGGCGGCTGCGGCGTCGCCGCGTTGGAGGTGGACGATCCCACGGTTGAGGTGCACCCGTGCGCGTTCGGAGTCGAGATGCCCGATGAAGGGGAGCGCTGCGGAGAAGGAGGCCATCGCCGCTCGACCGTCGCCGGACCTCATCTGCAGGAGGCCTTGCTGGGCAAGGGCGAGCCCTCTGACCTCCGGCGTCTGGTCCACGCCGTCGAGCACCGAGCGGCATACCTGGAGTCCCTGGTCGACCGTGCCCAGCTCTGCCTCGACGTGCGCGAGGCTGATGGTGACGCGGGCGGCGCGTTCTGCGTCACCCGCGGCGGCTGCTCGCGTCAGCGCACGCCTGAAGAGTGTTCGAGCGGCGGCATGCCGACCGGCGTTGCTGTGCTCGAGCCCTCGGTGATGGAGTTCCCCGGCGGACAGCACCCGTCCATCATTGCCTGATGTCCGTCACCTCTGCCACGGCTTTCCAGCCTCGCGCCACGGCCGCCGTCTTGGAGTCGTCTGACCTCCTCCTGGGCAGGTGACCCACGAGTTCGCGTGCGATCTTGCCGGCCAGGACCGGCGCCGCGAACGACGTCCCGCTCCACACGGCGAAGCCACCGGTCTCATCCCGGCCGCGCCGGAAGTTGTCGGGGTCGATCGCTTCGCGTTCGTGACCGAACGCGCGCGTTCGCGCCATCGGCTCCAACCCGCCCTGCAGCGGTGGCATGGTGCTCAGGACCGAGGCGCCAGGTTCGTAGGCCCGCACCCAGGGGCCGGTGTTGCTGAACAGAGCGACGCTGGTGAGGTTCGGGTTGAGCGCGCCGACCGAGACCACGGGCACCCGGTCCTGGCGCGGCCGCGTCCGCCGCCGAGCGGGTTTCCAGGGAGCGAAGGCGGCCGGGAACTGCGGCCGAGCGGTCGCGTCGTTGCCGGCTGAGCACACCACCGTCGTTCCGCACTTGCCGAGCAGCCCCAGGAGGTGGCGCAGGCTCGGGGAGAAGAGCCGATCCTGCGGCGTCTCGTGGTAGTAGCCCATGGACAGATTGAGGACGTCGATGGGCCGCCCGCCGCGACCACCTTCGTAGTAACGGCGGACGAGCTCGACGATCTTGGTGAGGGCGTGCATCCAGTCCGACTCGACCAATGGACCGCTGGACTTCACGATTCGCCACGACACGATGTCGGCGTCGGGGCAGGTCTGATGGACCAGGCCGGAGATGAACGTCCCATGGCCGGACAAGGGGTCGATCCCGCCGTCGAGCGGGCCGACGAGGTCGCCGAGCCGCTCCGGATCGGTGTCGGGGTCGGTGTAGCCGATCGGCCTGCCGTCCAGCGTCACGTCCTTGTCGACGACGTCGTCGAGCCAGTCGTGCTGACCGCAACCCGTGTCCAGGATGCCGATGACGGGACGGCGCCCCTTGACGCTGCGGTGGCGGTGCGGACGGGCGCCGACGTAGGTGATCGGCTGGCGACCTCCGCTGCCCGGTCGGCCGTAGCTGCTGACCGCGTAGCTGTCGACCGGATGGGACGACTCCACCGGGTGGGACGACTCGACGGGATCGAAGACGTCGACCGGGTGCGAGGACTCCACCGGATGGGACGACTCCACCGGGTGGGACGACTCGACCGGGTTCCCCGTCGTGCGTGGCGACAAGGACATCAGGTGGTCGAGGCCGACGCCGAACATCGTGTCGACCCCGAGCTCGGCACGGCACTGCTGGAGCAGTCGCCAGGCGTCCGGGGCCGAGGCTACGACGCCGTCGCGGACCCGCACGGTGAGCCGCGTGACGCCGAGGTCGGACTCTCCGTCTCGACCCTTGGCGCGAGCCGACTCATACCCGGAGTCGGGCGCCACGACCCACCCGAGGGAAGCTGCCACGCTGTTCAGGTCGGCGAGTACCTGTCGTTCGTCGCAGAACGCTGCCACGACGAGATGGCGTCCGACGTAGGCGGTCTGTTCAGGGTCGACGTCAGAGACGGCGGCTGCCGTGCCCGGGTCGAGCCAGCGACCGCCCAGCGCCTCGAGCTGCTGCCGATGTGGCGGCTTCGGCTGGCGATAGGTCAAGGCGGTCACGTCGCGCCGCCCTCGGCGGCCGGCGGATCGGGAGGGCTTGGACGGCATCGGCGTACTCCTGGAAGAGGGTCGGGACAGGCGCGAGGCGGTGGCGGCGGACAGCGTCAGAGCTCGAACGTGGGGGTGGCGAACATGCCGTCGCCGGCGCCGCCCGGGTCGGACGAGCGGAGGAAGAAGCGGGTCAAGCCGGTCGGCATCCGCGCGATCTCGAAGCGACCACGCGGATCGACGTCCGCCTCCTGGGTCAGGTCCTGTTGGCTGACCGTGACCCGCATCGACTGCGCCGGCGTCACCCAGCCGTCGACCCTGCAGTGCTTCGTGCCCAGCTCGCTGACGCGCAGCAGGAGCGAGAAGGAGCCGCCGGAGAAGGCAATGGTGAGGGCCTCACCGCTGCTCCGTGCCCCGCTGAGCTCGCGGGTGCGTTCGAGCAGGTGGAGCATCTCGTACTCCGTGTCGAGATCCTCGGTCGCGATGGTGACCAGGACCTTCTCGACGAGGTCCTCCGGAACCGGGTCGCGCTGATCCCACAGCTGCGCGAGGTCGGACAAGACGGTGTCGCGCTCACTCATGGTCTGTTCCTGTCTCTCCCCCAAGTAGCGCCTTGAGCTTCCCCAGGCAACGACCGCGCGTGGGTCCGATGCTCCCGACGGGCATGCCGAGATCGCGGGCGATGCCCTGGTAGTCCGGCCGGTCGTCGAAGGCGACGATGCGCAGCAGTCGCCGGCACCGGGCGTCGAGCCGCTGGACGCAGGACCACAGCCGGTCGCCCTCGTCGCTGCGGATGACCTCGGTCTCGACGGACGGCTGCGAGGGAACCCGTGCCTCGATGACCTCGTCGATCACCGGAGTCGCGCGGCCGTCCAGCCGGGACACCCGCCAGGCCTCGCGCCGCGCGGTGGTGGTCAGCCAGGAGGCCACGGCTTGCGGGTCGGCGATGGACTCATGCCGGCGTACGAGCGTGAGCCAGGAGGTCTGCACCACGTCCTCGGCCTGATCCTTGTCGAGGCCGTACGAGCGGACGACGTGCCACAGCACCGGAGTCAGGCAGCGCACCAGGTCATCAAGCGCACCGGACTCTCCGGCCTGCCACAGGCGGAAGGATCGGGCGGCCCGGTCCCAGACCGTCACCTCATCGGCCTCGTCAGGTGCCCGTTGGACGTCCACGATCGGACCCCTCGTCTCGCTGCGGGCCAAGGCGATCACACCGACCAGGAGTCAGGTCTGGGCGGTCTGATACGCGCCGGGCGGTTGAGCCCTCATCGTAGTGACCGCACCACGCCCCGTGACACCTTCCGTCGATTTGCCATGTCTTTCCCGAGGGCTGGGACCGCGGCGCGACCTAGGATGCTGTGGCGTGAGCAGTTATGTCGCTGACCCCCGTGTCGACGCGTACATCGACGCGCTGCCCGGGTGGCAGCAGACGATCTGCCGCGAGGTCCGCGACCTGGTCCACGCGGCTGACCCCGAGGTCGAAGAGACCATCAAGCGAACCGTGCAGCCGTACTTCGTCCTCCAGGGGAACATCTGTGCACTCCTGGCGGCGAAGGACCATGTGAACGTGTTCCTGTATGACGGGGCCATGGTCCCCGACCCGGACGGCATCATCACCGCGGGCCACGACAACCAGACGGCGCGCACTGTCGGTCTCCTCGAGGGCGAGACGATCAACGCCCCCGCCCTGACCGCGATGTTTCGACAGATCATCGCCAACAACCGGGCCGGCGGCTGGCGCAAGCTCAAGCGCGGTCGCTGAGTCAAGGCTGCATCAAGAACCACCCTGCCTTCACACCGAGTCCACAGGTCCGCGACAGGCTCCGACAAGGGTGGCTGGCAACTGTGGGTCGCGGCGCAGCATCCGCTGCGCCGGACGACAGGAGAACACATGAATTCCCCAGGCACGATCAAGAAAGCCATCGCGGGAGGCGCGCTCCTCCTCGCCGGAGTCGGTGTCGGGACCGCAGTGCAGGTCACGAGCTCGGCGTCCGCCGCGACCAGCGGCGGCTCCTCCAGGACCAGCACGTCGACCAACAGTCCCGACCCGACCAAGAGCATCCGTCCGGATGAGCACCTGCTGACCGGGACGACAGCGGCCAAGGTGACCGCTGCTGTCAAAGCCAAGTACCCGACTGCCACCATCCAGCGAGTCGAGACCGACTCGGACGGCGTCTACGAGGCGCACGTCGTGACGTCTGGTGGGGAGTCATTGATCGTTCAGTTGGGCAAGGACTTCGCCGTGAACGGTACGGATACCGGCGGCCCAGGAGGAGGCCCGGACGGCCCGCAGGATGGCTCGGCACCGCAGAGCGGTTCTGACACCTGACCCTGACTGGTCGTCTCACCTGCGAGAGGGTCAAGTCTGCGAAATCGAGGGGTCTCGACAGGCTCGACCGTCAGCAGGCGGATTCGATTGGGCAGCCGGGAGTCGGGGTAGGGCTCAACCGGCAGCGGGCAGCGCCGGTTGGTCAGGCAGCCGGGAGCGCAGCAGGCAGTGCCGGGAGCGCAGCAGGCAGTGCCGGGAGCGCCGGCATTGCCGACTGGGTGCCGGTGTGGTCGACGAGGTAGTGCCGGCCGTGCGGGGTGCGCCACACGAAGACCCCGCTGAACGGTTGAGCCACCTGCCATCGGCCGTGGGTCTTGACCCGATGGTGGAACCGGGTCAGGGGTCCGAGCTTGTCGAC
>JANLYC010000423.1:0-12495 GCA_031365435.1 Nocardioidaceae bacterium | reverse complement strand
ACAGCGCCGAGCACGACGTCCAAGCCGACGAAGTCAACCGGCCCCACCGGTTCGACGACAGTTCCGACGAACCCCATTCCCACGGCGATCACCGTCACTGCCCCTGACGGCAGTGTCCAGACGATCACACAGGACCCCTCGGCGCCGTTGCCTGCCCAGGGCGCCTTCATCGGTGCTGCCGTGGGGGGAGCCGAGATCACCGCGACCCGGCCGACTGCCCCTGGCGGCTCGGGCACGGGGACCTCCGCGTCGACGGGGACGACCATCGATTCAAGCGGTCTCATCTCGCAGGCAAGCCTTGATTCGGGCGCCGTTTCGAGTGGTCCCGGCCGCGCTCGGCTCCTGGTGCTGGCGCTTCTCGCCGTGGCGGCGCTTGCGAGCGGGATCTACGCCTACACACGGTGGTACGACGAGCACCGCTGACACCGCTGACACCGCCGACGGGGCAGCCAAGACGCGAGCGCGGCCGCGGGCCGCACCGGTGGAGCGGGCTCAGCCCGCGCGTGTTCGGGCTTGGTTCAGCGCTCGGGTGGGACTGAGTCGACCGGGTCGGTAGGTTCCACCGGATCGGCGTGCCGCCCCGTCTCGGCGCCCGCCTGTGCCCGTGCGTCGGCTGCGGCCGCGCGTTCGCGCTTGGCTGCTGCCTCGTTGCGCGCCGCCCGGTCCCGTAGCTCGCGCATCTCCTTGCGGCGTTGCCGCGAGCGTGCCACGCCACCGCGCAGCATCCACAGACCGATGACGGCCACGAGCAAGGTCGCAGCGCCTGTCAAGAACATGCCCGCTGCATCGGTGTTCACGGTGAACGACCCGAAGTCGAGGGACACGTCGGCACCGCCGCGGGCGATGGCGCCCACGGTCACGGCCGCGGCCGCAACGAGGATCAGAAGTCCGAGGACGGTCATGGGCGCGTCTCCTCTCGAGCCGATGGGCTCGGTCAAACCTCGATGGCGCGGTCGGGTCGGGCCCGCACGCCATGCTGCGTCTCTACGGTAGCGAGACTGCGCTCACCCCGCGAGGCGAGCGGACCGGCCGTCCAGCGGTCGGCTTGCCGGACCGACGTCAGCCCTGGTCCTGGAGGAGGACGTCCAGCAGCCGGATCGCCCCACGCTTGTCCAGTGGGTTGTTGCCGTTCCCGCACTTGGGAGACTGAACGCACGAGGGGCAGCCGTCGTCGCACAGGCAGGCGGTGATGGCCTCGCGTGTCGCGGTCAGCCACTCGGCGGCCGTCTGAAAACCGCGTTCGGCGAAGCCCGCCCCGCCGGGATGACCGTCATACACGAACACGGTGAGCCGACCGGTGTCCTCGTGCAAAGCGGTCGAGACGCCGCCGATGTCCCAGCGGTCGCAGGTCGCGAACAGCGGCAGCAGACCGATAGACGCGTGCTCGGCCGCATGCGCAGCACCGGGTACGTCGCGAGGGTCCACTCCGCTGGCCCCGATCTGCTCCGGCGTCAGCGTCCACCAGACCGCCTTGGTCTGCAGGTGCCGCGGGGGGAGGTCGAGCGGCTCCTCGCCGAGGACCTCACCGGTGGCCAATCGTTTCTTGAGGAACGACACGATCTGCGACGACACCTCCACAGCGCCGAACGTCAGCTCGGCGTCGCCCCACGACTCGGTCGTGATCGCTGCCAGGATGCGGATGTCGGTGAGATCTCGAGCGCTGGTGGAGTAGTCCGGGTCCGCAAGGTCGACGACGGCCACGCCGTCCTCGAGGTTGAGCGAGGCCACCAGATAGGTCTGGCCGAAGTGCACGTACACCGCACCCGCATGGACGGTGGCATGCGCCGACGAGGCGTCGACCGTGCCGACCAGGCGACCGGTCGAGCCCTCGACGATCCGGACCGGGCTGCCGCCGGTCGAGCGGATGTCTGCGAGGTCGGAGGCACGGTCGCGCCGCGTCCAGAACCAGCCGTGGGCGCGATGACGCAGGTAGCTCGCGTCGACCAGGGACGTCAGCAAGTGTCCGACCTCACCGTCGAAGACCTTGAAGTCCTCCTCGGTCAGCGGGATCTCCTGTGCGGCCGCACACAGGTGGGGCGCCACGACGTAGGGGTTGGCCGGGTCGAAGACGTTGGCCTCGACCGGCGAACCGAGCAGTGTTTCGGGGTGGGTGACCAGGAAGGTGTCGAGCGGGTCGTCGCGGGCCACGAGGATGCCCAACCCACCTTGTCCCTCTCGACCGGACCGGCCGATCTGCTGCCACATGGACGCCCGGGTGCCGGGAAAGCCGGCCATGATCACCGCATCGAGGCCGTCGACGTCGATGCCGAGCTCGAGGGCATTGGTGGCCGAGACCGCCAGCAGGTCTCCGCTCCTGAGCCGTTCCTCGAGCTCGCGCCGGTCCTCGGGCAGATAACCGCCGCGGTACGGCGCGACACGTGCGGCCAGCTCCGGGTCGACCTCGTGCAGCTTGGCCTGGGTCTGCAGTGCCACTGACTCGGCCCCGCGCCGGCTCCGCACGAAAGCCAACGTGCGCACCCCCTCGGCGACGAGGTCCGCGAGCAGGTCGGCGGTCTCGGCTGCGGCGGACCGGCGCACGGGGGCGCCGTGCTCGCCCTGGTGAGTGGTCAGCGGCGGCTCCCACAGCGCCACCGCGGTCGTTCCTCGCGGGGAACCGTCGACGTCGACTGCCACGACGTCGGTACCGAGAAGGCGGCTGGCGGTGACGTCGGGCTCGGCGGCGGTCGCCGATGCGAGCACGAACGTCGGTTGGGCGCCGTAGTGCGCCGCCACCCTGCGCAGCCGCCGCAGGATCTGGGCCACGTGCGCCCCGAAGACACCGCGGTAGTGGTGGCACTCATCGACGACCACGTAGCGCAGCGACCCCCAGAAGATCGCCCAGCGGGCATGAGAGGGCAGCATCGTGCGGTGCAACATGTCGGGGTTGGTGAGCACGTAGTTGGCGTGGTTGCGGGCCCAGTCGCGTTCCTCGCGGGTCGAGTCACCGTCGTACGTCGTCGGACGGACGCCGGGCACGTCGAGCCCGCTCACCGAGGTGAGCTGGTCGCGTGCCAGAGCCTTGGTCGGGGACAGGTAGAGCACGGTGTCGCCGCG
Organism: Nocardioidaceae bacterium; assembly: GCA_031365435.1. GTDB lineage: Bacteria > Actinomycetota > Actinomycetes > Propionibacteriales > Nocardioidaceae > JANLYC01. The sequence continues at coordinate 9,441 of JANLYC010000423.1, read as the reverse complement.
GGCTCCCGGCTTTTCGACGCTGCCGGCGATGGCGGACAACGCCGGCAGCAGGTACGCGAGCGACTTGCCTGACGCCGTCCCGGTGGACACGACCGTATGACGGCCGGCCCACACCAGCTCTGCCGCTTCGGCCTGATGGCTCCACAGCGCGGCGACGCCACGAGCCAGATAGGCGTCGACGAGTGCGGGATGCGCCCACGTCGGCCAGGGAGCGACCCGTGCCTCGCGGGCGGGTCGCAGCTCGAGATGCGTGAGCCGATCGCGACGCGCCACGGGGGCGGCGAGGCTCAGCGCCACCGCCTCCGGGTCGAACGCTCGTCCTCTGGTCACCACCGCCCATCCTCCCACCGCTGACCCACAGTGTCGGAGTCGTGGTTGAATGTGACCATCGAGGCCCCGGGATCAACCGATCTGCGTGGGTGCATCAAGGAGGCGTCGTGGACCTGTCGTTGGACAACAGGGCAGATGGTGAGCGGATGGTCGTCGACGTGGGCGGCGAGATCGACGTCTACACCGCGCCCAAGCTGCGCGAGCGCCTGGTCGAGCTGATCAACTCCGGTCACTACCACCTCATCGTCAATCTCGAGGGTGTCGACTTCCTGGACTCGACGGGACTCGGAGTGCTCGTCGGAGCGCTCAAGCGTGTCCGGGCGCACGAAGGATCACTGCTCCTGGTGTGCACACAGGAGCGGTTGCTCAAGATCTTCCGGATCACCGGGCTCGCCAAGGTCTTCCCGATCTATGACTCAGTCGAGGCCGCCACCCAGGCCTAGGCTCCGCCCCGGCCGACAGGTCGCGGGTCCGACCCCGGACGTTTCATCCCAGTCGTGATGTCGCTAGACTCCGGCGGTCTTGACTCGTGTGAGCGGCGTCACCGTTTCGCGCGGGCAAGTTTGGATCACTGACCGACCACCTGTGCACCGTCTGGCGTGCGCGGCTACGTACACGGGCCTGAGGGCTCACTGGAGGTAACGGATGTCCCGGCTCACCCTCGCCGAAAGCGGCGTGGATGTGTCCCTCTCGAGCGGTAACACGACTCTTGTGGTCATCGTGGCCGTCATCGCCGTCGTGGCGTTGGCAATGGGCTACATGTTCCGGCAGGAGGTGCTTGGCGCGCCCGAGGGCACCGACAACATGAAGACGATCGGACTTGCTGTCGAGGAAGGCGCACAGGCCTACTTGACCCGACAGTTCAAGACGCTGGCCGTCTTCGCCGCGATCGCGTTCGCACTGCTGTTCGTGCTGCCTGGCGATGCCGGCATCCGGATCGGGCGCTCCCTGTTCTTCGTGCTGGGAGCGGGTTTCTCGGCCACGATCGGGTACCTCGGCATGTCGCTCGCCGTCAAGGCGAACGTCCGGGTCGCTGCCGCGGCCCAGACCGTCGGGCGTGACCCGGCGATGCGTGTGGCGTTCCGCACCGGCGGCTTCGTCGGCATGATGACCGTGGGGCTGGGGCTGCTCGGTGCATCGCTCGTCGTGCTCATCTACAAGAGCAACGCACCGTCTGTCCTCGAAGGCTTCGGCTTCGGTGCAGCCCTGCTCGCCATGTTCATGCGTGTCGGCGGCGGGATCTTCACCAAGGCGGCCGACGTAGGTGCCGACCTGGTCGGCAAGGTCGAGCCGAACATCCCCGAGGACGACCCGCGCAACGCCGCCACGATCGCCGACAACGTGGGCGACAACGTCGGTGACTGTGCCGGTATGGCGGCCGACCTGTTCGAGTCGTACGCCGTGACACTGGTGGCCGCGCTGATCCTCGGCAAGGCCGCCTTCGGCGCCGAGGGCCTCGTGTTCCCCCTGATCGTGCCGGCCATCGGCGCGCTGACCGCGATCATGGGTGTCTATCTGTGCCGACCCCGCCCCGACGAGGGCGGACTCATCACGATCAACCGCGCCTTCTACATCTCCGCTGCCGTCTCGGCGGTGCTGTGCGCGATCGCGGCGTTCGTCTACCTGCCGTCGTCGTTCAGCAAGCTGACCGACGCCAACGGGGCGACGAGCGCTCTCGACTCACTCCTGCTTCCGCAGCCCGGCCTGGCTGACGGTGACCCGCGTCTCATCGCCACAGTCGCAGTGGTGATCGGCATCGTGCTCGCCGCGCTGATCCTCGCCCTCACCGGCTACTTCACCGGCACGGAGCACCGCCCCGTGAAGGACGTCGGCAAGACGGCTCTGACGGGGCCAGCCACCGTGATCCTGTCCGGCCTGTCTGTCGGGTTCGAGTCGGCGGTCTATACCGCCCTCGTCATCGGTGCGGCCGTCTACGGCGCCTTCCTGCTCGGGGGCGGCGTCATCGTCGTCTCCTTGTTCGCGGTCGCGCTGGCCGGCTGCGGCCTGCTCACGACCGTCGGCGTCATCGTGGCCATGGACACGTTCGGCCCGGTCTCCGACAACGCTCAGGGCATCGCCGAGATGTCCGGTGACGTCGACGAACGGGGGGCTGCGATCCTGACCGAGCTCGATGCCGTCGGCAACACCACGAAGGCGATCACCAAGGGCATCGCGATCGCGACGGCCGTGCTGGCCGCGACCGCGCTGTTCGGCTCGTTCACCGACGCCGTCGCAACGGCGGCCAGGGACGCCGGCGCGCTTGACTTCAGGAGTCCGGCTGACCTGCCCAAGCACATGGACGCGGTGCTCGCCAACGTCGGTGTGCTCAACGTCGCCAACCCGTCCAACCTGGTCGGGTTGCTGATCGGTGCCTCGGTGGTGTTCCTGTTCGCCGGCCTGGCGATCAACGCTGTCGGTCGCGCTGCCGGCGCAGTCGTGTTCGAGGTGCGTCGCCAGTTCCGCGAGATCCCCGGCATCATGGAGGGCACCGGGCGGCCCGAGTACGGCAAGGTCGTCGACATCTGCACGCGCGACTCGCTGCGCGAGCTCGCCACACCCGGTCTGCTGGCCATCCTGGCGCCCATCGCGGTCGGCTTCGGGCTCGGCGCCGCACCGCTGGGCGCCTACCTGGCCGGCGCGATCGGCACCGGCGCGCTGATGGCGGTGTTCCTCGCCAACTCCGGTGGTGCGTGGGACAACTCCAAGAAGCTCGTCGAGGACGGTCACCACGGTGGCAAGGGGTCGCCGGCACACGAGGCGACGATCATCGGTGACACCGTCGGTGACCCGTTCAAGGACACCGCAGGCCCCGCGATCAACCCGCTGCTCAAGGTGATGAACCTCGTGTCGCTGCTGATCGCGCCGTCGGTGATCGCGCTGTCGGTCGGCAAGGACCAGAACGACCCGTTGCGCATCGTGATCGCTGTCGTCGCCGCGCTCGGCATCGCGACTGCGGTGTACATCTCCAAGCGTCGGCCGATCGCCATCGGTGACGCCGACACCGAAGCCGCGGTCACGACCACGGTCTGATCGCCGCCGGCCAACCTGCAGAAATCCTCGAACGCCCTCCGACCACCCGGTCGGAGGGCGTTCTGCCGGCCGAGGGTTCTAGGATCAGGTGTTCGGCACCTGGCCGTCGTACGAGGAGGTCACCCTGTCCCGCACGGTCTTCCTGCACGTCGGCGTCGCCAAGACCGGGACGACGTACCTCCAGCGGCTGCTCTTCGCCAACCGCGACCTGCTGCGCTCCCACGGCGTCCTCTACCCAGGGGACCGGCCGGCAGCTCATTTCCTGGCGTCGATGGACCTGCGGGGTGCCGGCTTCGGAGGCCACGACTACCCCGGCGCGAAGGGGATGTGGGCGGCGATGGCGAAGGAGGTCAACCAGTACACCGGTTCGGCCATCCTCTCGCACGAGACCCTGGCCAGGACCCGCCGCAAGGTGATCCGGTACGCCGTCGACAGCTTCCAGACCGACGACGTCCGCGTCGTCCTCACGACACGGGACCTGGCACGTCAGATCCCCGCCGTCTGGCAGGAGAACGTCAAGAACCGAAACGAGAAGAGCTACGGTGAGTTCCTGCACGACGTCCTGGTGGGAGTTCCCCCCAAGCGGCCGCGGCCAGGGCTTCCCGACCTGGTGAGAGCAACCTCGTTCTGGCGTCCGCAGAACCTTCCCGACCTTGTCAAGCGCTGGTCACAGGCCGTGGGGTCACCCAATGTCATCCTCGTCACGGTCCCGGCGTCGGGTGCTCCACGTGACGAGCTGTGGAACCGCTTCGCCGCCGCCACCGAGCTGCCCGAGCTCCCCTACTCTTTCGAGCTCGACAGCGAGAACGTCTCCCTGGGCTCGGCCGAGGCTGAGCTGCTGCGCCGCATCATTCCGCACGTCGGCGCGGAGATCGACTGGCCGAAGTGGGAGACCCGGGTCAAGCGGCGCTTTGCCGAGCGGACCTTGGCGCCCATCCGGACGCAGGGCCGCATCGTCGTGCCCGCGGCCTGGCACGAGGCTGTCACCGAGATCTCCGAGCAGATGATCACGACGCTGCAGGAGTGCGGCGTCCGGGTCGTCGGCGACCTGGACGACCTGCGACCGCGTTTCGAACCGCCCGACGGCCCGCTACCTGACGAGGTGAGCGACACCGAGCTGCTCGAGTCAGCGCTCGCCGTGCTGGCCAAGATGTCCGCGGCCGCTCCGGCCCCGCCCCGTTCGGTCCGTCTCGCCACCCGCGGAGTCGCCGATCGCCTGAAGGAGAAGTTCCGACGTGACTGACCGCGTCTATCTCCATATCGGGGCACCGAAGACCGGGACCACCTATCTCCAGGAAGTGCTCGACACCAACCGGCAGGCGATGAAGCTGGCCGGCCTGCTGTATCCGAAGCTGCCGGGCATCGCGCATCACAGCGCACTGTGGGACCTGCGCGAGATGTGGAAGGAGCGCGAGTTCAACGTCGAGGTCCGCGGCCACTGGGATCGCGTCGTCCGCAAGGTGCTGGCCTGGGAAGGCCCGACAGCCGTGCTGTCCAGCGAGCTGTTCGTCTACGCCGAGCCGGCCGAGATCGCACGCGCGCTGACCTCCTTCGGTGACATCGACGTCCACGTGATCTACACCGCCCGCGACCTGGTCCGCCAGGTGCCCGCCGTCTGGCAGGAGCGGCTCAAGAACCAGCACACGATGCGGTACGACGCGTTCGTGTCTGACGTGATCGGTCGGTCCCGGTCGGGGATGGCCCGGAGCTTCTGGCTCGCCCAGGACGCCCCGAAGGCGCTGGCGCGGTGGTCCACCGGGATCCCGGCCGAGCACGTCCACGTCGTCACCATGCCGCCGTCGGGATCGGCGCCCGACCTGCTCTGGAACCGGTTCGCCGCCGTCGTCGGGCTTGACGGCACACAGTATGTCGCGGACGTCCCCGCGACGAACACGTCCTTCGGAGCGGTCGAGGCCGAGGTGCTGCGTCGGCTCAACGAACGCCAGGCCGGGGACCTCAACCCCGCCGCCTACCGACGAGTGGTTCGCAACGGCCTTTTCGACGTGCTGGACCAGGTCGTACCCGACAAGACGAAGATCACGTTGAGCCCGACCGAGCATGCTGCCCTGGTGAAACGCAGCAGCGGCCTGGTGGCCGAGCTCGAGCCCAGCGGATATGACGTCGTCGGTGATCTGGCCGATCTCTCGCCCGCACCTTTGTCGGCCTCCGCCGGCGAGGAGCGCCGCCCCGGTGACGTGACGGATGCCGAGGTCACCGACGCGCTCCTCGACGCCTTGTTCGTGGTGCTGCGGCGTGCCGCGAAGAACAAAGCCCGGTCGGCGTCATCGACAAGCCAGCACGATGGCGACGAGTCGCAGGCGATGCCCGACTAGCGACGCAGGAGTCCGAGTCGTCTCAGCAGCCTGCCGACGCGACCCCGCGTACGCCAATAGATCTCCACCGCGCGTTCTCGCGGACTCGCACTGCGGTGGGTCACCCCGGCGGCGGCGTTCTCGAGTTCCACGATCTTGCGACGCTGGCGCCCGGCCTGCTGGAGCAGACCGGTCGCCGCACGGATGGCGGCGGGAGCCAGGTCGGCCTCGGCGAGCTCGGTCGGCGAGACGTAGCCCGCATGGTCCGCGGCACGTGGCAGGAGCTCCTCGAGATCGCCGACGACGGGATAGCCCGCGGCGTTGAGCTCGGAGATGAGCTGCCGCGAGCGCTGCGTCACCCAGTCGATCCGGCCGGGGGGCAGCTTCAGCTTCGGCGATCGCCCTCCGAGGATCTGCTCGGCCAGCAGCACCCGCACGAGTGGGTCGTAGTTCTCCGGCGGCATCCCCTGCACGGAGGCGTTCATGCGGCGGACGAGCTCGGTCTCGGCGACACCCATCGAGGGATTGGAGCTCGACGTCACCGCGTCGTAGGCCTCCGGGTCCAGCCCGGTCACCTGGCAGAAGCGCCGCCACAGGGTGTCCCGGGGCGCGCCTGGGGGCGGCAGCGTGACCACGTGGATCCGCTCGCGAGGGACCACGGCGGACCATCGCTCCAGCACGTATGCCGCGTCGTGCATGCCCCAGAACATCTCACCGAACGGTGGTGGAGCGTCGAAACCGAGGTTGATCAGATCATCCACGAACGTCTCGAGCGTGACCTGGTGGTTGTGCTTGATGTGCTCCTGCCAGTCCGAGACCAGCTGCCGCGCGAAGTCACGGGCCGAGAAGATGACGTGGACCTCGGCCGACCCGACGCTCGCCACGCCGGCTGCGATCCGCTCGGGAGTGGATCCGCCGAGCAGCTCGTTGGACACGATCACGGTATGCCCGGCCCAGCTCGCGGCGCGGCCCGCCACCTGCTGCCACTCACCCCTGAAAGCCTGAGCGCGCTGGCTCCCCCAACCTGCGCCCCGGAAGTCCTGCATCGAGCGGAACGACTGCCCGTGGTCGTCGTAGGGATAGAGGACACCCGCTGCGGCCAGCGCGTCCTGGTTCTGCAGCAGGACGTGCTGGAGGTAGGTGGTGCCGGTCTTGGGGGCACCGACATGGAAGAAGACCCGCTTGCGGTCGGATGCGCGTGCCGACTGGTCCGGACTCACGACACTCCCTGCCCTCGGCGCTGCAGACGTCCCAGCCACATCCGGGCCTTGTCGCCACCGTTGTCCGGGCGCTCGGCCGCCAGCATGATCTCCGCCAGCAGGCTCACCGCGGCGCCGGCAACCTTGGCACTGGCCGCGGGAGCAGCCTTGCCGAAGGACTCGTCCGCGGGGACGAGGTCGGCCAAGTCGCCGACGACGTCATACGGCGCAGCGCGCAGACCGGTGACGATGGCTTCGGCCCGACTCAGCACAGCCTCCCGGTGCCGGAGCGGCACCTGCTGACGACGACCGCCGGTGTGGTTGTCGGCGAGGCTGTTGAACCGCCTTTTCACGGATCGCTCGTAGGTCGGCCAGTCCAGGTCACCTGGGAGCTTCTTGTTCAGCTGTCTGAGCACCTCGGACCACACCACGCTCAGCGAGGCGTTGCTCCGTGCCACGCCGAGGTCGAGCCCGGACCCGTCGACGTCGACCGCGGTACAGAACCGCTGCCAGAGCAGCTGCCCACCGGCGACGCCTGCTGGGGGGAGCGTCACGACATGGATGCGCTCGGCCGGCACATGTCCGGCCCACCGGGCCAGCACGGAGAGAGGTTGCTGTGCGCGCCAGAACCCGCGGTCGGGAGCTGCGTCCGGGTCGAGAGTCATGTCGAGGAAGCGTTCGAAGGTCCGGGTCCGTCGGTTCTTCAGCCCCTCCTGCCAGACCGCGGGTAGCTGTCGCGCCAGGTCCCGCGCGCCGTACACCACGTGCACCTCGGCCGGGGCAAGGCTCCGGACGGCACGGGCCACTTGCTCGTCATCGGCCCCGGCGAGCACTTCGTGGGTGACCACGCTGCGGTGGTCGGCGTTGCGTGCCTTGGCCGCGAGGCGCTCCCAAGAGCCGGGAACGGCGGGGTCTTCGTGGCCGCCGAACGAGATCCCGCGCAGGTCCAGCGCGGCGTGGAAGTGGTCGACAAGCCTGGTTCCCGGGACCGTGATTCCACGCCTGGCCAGCGTGTCACGGTTGAGCCACAGCACGTCCTGGATGAATGTCGTGCCAGTCTTGGGCGGGCCGACGTGCAGGTAGACGGCAGGGGGACGGGCAGGCACGGGTTCATCGTAGAGGCGTGGACCAGATTGGCGACCGGCCGTGGCAGGGCGATACCGTGACGGAGCCGTGACTATCCCTTTGAGGAAGAACTTGTGACTGACACCACCACCGAGACCACCTTCAGCGAGTCTGCTGAGACAGTCGACGACGCTGCACCCGTCGAGGTAGCCACGGGGGTCGCCTCCGCCGTTGAGGCCGTGGCCGGCGACGCGGTGGAACCGGGTTGGCGCATCGTCCAGCGGACGATCATCCGCGCCGACCAGGACCTCGACATCCGTCCGTTGTACGTCAATGGCCTCTCCGGCTTCGGCGGCGCCGCCGCCGGCTCCCGCCAGTCCGGTGCCGAGGACGAGCCGGATGTCGAAGCGCAGGTGCGGGGCAAGGGCGCCGCCAAGAACCAGTACGACGACACCGTCGGGGAGGCTGTCGAGCCCATCGGAGCCTTCGGCACCGTGACAGATGCCGGCGCGACCGCCAAGCCGGAGCTTCGGCTGACGTTCGGAACCTACTTCAACGCCTTTCCGGCCAGCTACTGGCGCCGCTGGACCGATATCAGCACGGTCCGTCTCACGGCCACGGTGTCGGGTCCGGGCACGTTGCTGGTCTATCGCTCGACGGCCAAGGGCCACGTGCAGCGGGCCGACTCGGTCACGTTCACCGGTGCCGACCACCAGAGCGTGGTCGTCGACCTGCCGCTGAAGCCGTTCATCGACGGTGGCTGGTACTGGTTCGACGTCGAGGCCGGCGACGAGCCGTTCACCTTGCATTCCGCGCACTGGAGCGTGCGGACCGACCGGACCTCGTCCGGAACGGTCTCGATCGGGATCACGACCTTCAACCGCCCGGACTTCTGTGTCGACCAGCTCGTCAAGCTCTCCGAACAACCCGACGTGCTGGCCATCCTCGACGAGGTCATCGTGGTGGACCAGGGCAACCAGAAGGTCAAGGACCACCCGCTGTTCGACGCGACCGCTGCGGCGCTCGGATCGAAGCTGCGGCTGATCGAGCAGGGCAACCTGGGCGGGTCGGGTGGCTTCTCGCGCTCGATGGACGAGGCGACGGTCAAGGGCGCCGCCGACTACGTCCTGCTGCTGGACGACGACGTCGTCTGCGAGCCCGAGGGCATCCTGCGGGCGGTCACCTTCGCCGATCTCACCAAGAAGCCGATGCTCGTGGGCGGTCAGATGTTCAGCCTCTACGACCGGACCGTCATGCATGCGTACGGCGAGACGGTGGCGAAGTGGCGCTGGTTCTGGGGTCCCGCCCCGAAGACCAAGCACGGGCACAACTTCGCCCAGAAGTCGCTGCGCTCGACGAAGTGGCTGCACCGACGCGTCGACGTCGACTACAACGGTTGGTGGATGTGCCTGATCCCCACCCAGGTGATCCGGGAGATCGGGTTGTCGCTGCCCATGTTCATCAAGTGGGATGACGCGGAGTTCGGGCTGCGTGCCGCCGAAGCC
>JANLYC010000388.1:0-6116 GCA_031365435.1 Nocardioidaceae bacterium | reverse complement strand
GGCAATCAAAAGGATGTTCAGGTCAGCACGACCGCAAGTCGCTGGGATTGAGTCACTAGTCAGCTCCCGTGTCATCGGCGTGTGTGAACAGGATCTGGTGGGCTTCGCGGATCCCTCAGTAGACGATGACGAGGCCCCGACCTCTTGTCCATGACCTACGGCGACCGCCTGGGGCTCAACTAAGCCGATGCCACTGACACGAAGAATCGGATAGACCCGCCTCGTACCTCTGGCAAGTGCCAGTTCGCACACACAGCATGAGGATTCGACACGTCATCGAAAAGTCCTCAGAAACGACACGCAAACGCCCCGAGGCGTTCCGATACAGTTGGAGCCGTCCGATGGGGAACCTCCTCAAGAACCCGAGGTTTTCCAAGGGGGACCCGAGAGTTGCAGTAGTCCGGGACGGGCCTCTGACCATGTCCAGAGGTCGCAGGTTCAAATCCTGCCCCGCTTCAAAGAGAAACACCAGGTCAGAGGCGGTTTTCGGAGGAATCCGAAACAACGAGAGCGACCCCCACGGCAGCGGCCCTTGTCCGGGTACAACCGGATCGAGTCGCGGAGCACGAGGGTGCCGGCGACGCCCAGCACCACAGCGCCGATCGCGGTGACCGCCGGCGGGAGGGCCGAGGTGATCGTCACGAAGGCGTGCACCGCAGACGCGGCCTGAGAACCATCAACCCCGAGTGTCAACCAAACTGGGGGCAGTCCCATCCTTGCCGTGGACACGGCCTAGTCTCGAGAAGTCAACGCAGCACTGCCGATTGCGAGTGCCACCCGCGCGTGACTGCTCAGTCCGCTTCGTCCTCGACGGGCGGCGCGCCGGCTGGCTCTTGCTCCCGCAGCACCCGGAGCGCGTAGAGAGCGAGCGCGAGGGCGGCGGTCATGCCCAGCAGCAGGGCGAGGTTGGCTGTGTAGTCGCGGAGCAGGATCGCCTTGGACTCGGGTTGGGTGTCTTGGCGAGCGATGAGGGGGATGGCGATGACCGTGATGAGCGCGCCTACGAGGAGCGCGCTTTGAAGGTAGCGACGCCCGCGCGGTGGCACGGCGGCGAGTGCGATGCCGGTTCCGACGGTGATCGGCGCGATGAGGCCGTCGTGGAGCGCGACAGCAGCAATCAGCCACCCGAGGAGAACGAGGAGGTCACCTGCGTCGAGCTCGGTGACCAGCCGAAAGACACCGAACGTCAGCAGCAGTCCGCCTGCCACCCCGAGTGCGATGCGGTACTTGCGCACTAGGTCACCTCTATCCGGCTCAGCCACTTGGTGTTGAGGACTCCGGGTCGGTTGGGGGCGATCAACCGCACTGGGTATCCGTGGTCGAGGTTGATCCGCTCGTCATTGAGATGGGTGGCGAGTAGCGCCGCGCCAACCTGTGGCCCTACCAGCATGCTGTGGTTGTAGCCGTTGGGCTGCAGCGAGAAGACCTCGACACGCGAAGACGCGTCGCCGCCGGCGCGCCGGACGAGGTCGATCAGTGGGATGCCCCGCCACTCTGCACCGACGCTCCATCCCTCGACGCAGCTCAGCGGGAAGTGCTCGCTCACCGACCTCATCGACTCGAGTTCGTCAAGGGTCAGGGTGAAGGGCGTTGTGCCGGTCACCTCGAGGCGCCAGTCCTCAGCCGTGGCCAGGGTGAGAACCTGCGCCGAGATGGCTGTCTTGTTCACGGGGACACCCTGTGGACCTTTCGAGGCCTCTCTGGTCGCGAGTAAACCGATGCGCGCCAGCGGCGTGACGGTCTGGCCGACCGTGGTGAGAACGATCACTCCGATCCCGGAGCCAACGGCGACGAACAGGCCTCGCCGGTCCATCGCCGGCATGACCGGCGGCGGAACCGTTCCGGCGTTGCTGTGCGCCAGTGGGTTCTCGTTCCAAGGAACCTCGGTCAGTACGTCGGCGTCGCCAAGCCTCGCCTGGAGGCCGTACTTGATATCCGGCAGCTTCAACGCGATGTGCAGGAGGACGGAACCGATCAGCACGTAGCCGAGGTAGCGGTGGGTGGAGGGGAACGACCATGGCCAGGACCCCAGTTCAGCGTGTTGAGGAACCCGGTCGTGAGCTGGACCAGCGCCGAGGCGACGAGCACGAATACCGAGAGGCGCTCGAGGGCGTGCTTCATCGATCGGATGGGCGGCCAGCGGAACAGGTTCGGGTAGACCGACCAGAGCTTGACCAGCAGCAGCGGGATGGCCGCGACGCCGGTGGCCACGTGCAGGCCCTGCGTCACCCGATAGGCCTGCACCGGGGATGCGGGTACAGGCAGCCACGACCAGGGCTGGTACTGGTAGTGACTCAACATCCCCGTCACGAAGCACACCGCGAAACAGACCCCCAAGGCCCGACCCAGCCGGGCGGTGACTGCCGTCGACCTCAGCGGGCTCCGAAAGCGGGGCCACCAGCGTGGACGACTCGCTCCCGTGCTCCCCGTGACCTCAGGCCCAGGCGAGGGTTTCATCACCTCATCATGCCCTCCTGATCCCCTCCCAGCCACCGAAGTGGCTCACGCTTCTGGTCACCCTTGTCGCTGAGTGCTGCACCTCATCGTCGTGGGTGTGCCGTGCCCGTTCAGCCGTTCAGCCGTTGGCCGTGGCGCACCCATGGGGGCCGTAGCAGTGCCGCAGTGACGCCGGCGAGGGTCAGCACCGAGATGTAGATCGCGGCGAGGTGCACCTGCAATGACCCGCCGTTGTACATGGTGACGCCCACGGCGGTGAGTGTGACGGCCACCGCCGCCTGCCCGGACACGTGTTGGCGGCGAATAGCGATCAGCACCAGGATGGCGGGAAAGACGTACCACACGATGCTGGCTGCACCGAGCGCGCGGATGTCCCTGGCCGGTGCACCTGTCCCTGGCAGCGGGTCTACCAGCCGTGGGAAGAACATGGCGCCGCAGTGGAACGCGAGAACCGCGATTCCTATGGCGAGCAGCGCGCTGTCTACAACGGTGACCCGTTTCGCGAGCTTCGGAAAGGGAAGACCTGTCCACAGGGCGCGGGCAGCCAGGACGACGATCACCGCCGCGAGAAGGCTGACGACGAAGCGGGGGGACACAGCGCGAGGCTACCGCCCAGCCGATTCCCAGGTCGCTTTGCCCGCCGCCGCCACCGGGGTCAATGAGCTGTGCGCCCACGCTTCGTTCGCCCGAGCCTTGGGCCGAAGACCAACGTGGCGAGAACATTCATGGTGAGCGGTCTGCGCTCTCCGACATCGCACGGCCCTCCCTAGCAGAGCCGGGGGCCGCTCGCGGTGAGGGTGCTGGTGATGGTGCTCCGCGTCGCCGTGGCTGGTCGACTAGGAGGGGTCGAGTGGGTCACGCTGTCGCAATGGGTGTCGACGAGGTGCTGGCGCGGGCGCGACGAGGTGTTCGGCGGGTCACGCCCGAGGAGTGTGTTGCCGCTGCTGCAGACGGGGCGCTGGTCGTGGACACCAGGACCGAGGCGCAACGGCGGGACGAGGGTGAGTTGCCCGGCGCGGTGGTCATCGACAGGACCGTGCTGGAGTGGCGCCTGGACCCGGCGAGTCCCTCACGGATCCCCGAAGCGGTGTCGTACGACCTGCTGGTCATCGTGGTCTGCCGCCAGGGGTTCAGCTCCAGCCTGGCCGCGGCTTCGTTGCGGGCGGTAGGTCTTCACCGCGCCACCGACCTCATCGGTGGTACGGCGGCCTGGCGGGTCGCCGGTCTGCCGTTGCACGCCGGGCCGGCGGACGTGCGCAGCTGACGGCAACCCCGATCAGTGCCGACGCCAGGAGCACGATGCTGACGGCGACGAACCGGACGCCGCCAAGGGTCTCGCCGACCGTGTCCAGCACCACGGCACGGCGCGAGGTCGAGGTCGAGGTCACGACCCGCTTTCTGTCCGCCGTGGACGGCAGGACAGGGCTACCGCCGCCACGGTCAGGAACAGGGCGGCCGACGTGGCGGTGCCGCCGAGTAGCGGGTCGCTGAACCCGATCTGGGCGTAGAGGGAGAGCGCGGCCAGAGCCGCCACACCGGCGGCTAGCGACCCCGCGAGCTGCGGACCCCCGCGAGCCGCAACGACTAGGAGGGCGGCGACGACCAGCAGCACCAGCCCGCCCACCAGGTTGTACTCACCCAGGCTCACCGACAGGTCGGTCGACCCCAGCCGGGTGCCTCGGGCGGCGGTGGCGTCGTCGAGCGAGCCGAGCACGGCCACCAGTCCGGTCAGGCTGGCGACGACGGCCCAGACGCTGCCCAGCGTCCGAGGCGAGGCGATCCCGGCGCGGACTCCGTCGACCCCGAGGACCCGCCCGGCCGAGCCGAAGATCAGCACCGCGTGCCCGCCGATCATCAGCCAGTACGACCAGGGCCATTCATGCGGCGCGTAGGCGACCGAGAGCCCGATCGCCAGCGACTGCGTGAGACCGAGCAGGGCGGCCACCCTTACAAAGGCGCCACTGAGCAACAGCACGGCCAGTGCGGTCTCGGCGGCCAGCACCAGCCACCCGAAGATCGCGATGTGGGGCAGCACGACGTGCTCGACCACCCAGGAGAACGGCGGCAGCACGGGGTCGCTGATGGCGTAGGAGGAGAACTTGTACAGGCCGTTGCCGGCATCCCGGCCGAAGTCCGGAGGTCGTTTCCAAGAGAGGTTGTAGAGCCACATCAGACCCAGCAGGATCCGGAACGCGGCGAGCACCACGGCCTGTGCCTTCGGGCTCTCCTCAACCGCGGGAGCCACCAGCCAGCCCAGCACGTGCGGCGACCGGCGTCGCGTGGAGGCAGCAGTCGGGCTCGGCTCAGGCACAGCGGAAGACCTCGCGCCCGGTCCGCACTGCGGCGTCCTGGACCGCCAGGGTGTCGCGGACCACCCCGAAGACCTCCGCGAGCGGCGTCGGTGAGTCCGCGATCCGCAGGTGCGGATCGGTGACCGCCACCGGGTGCCACCACGCGCCGTCCGCGGTGATCGTCGGCTCGGGCTCCAAAGTGTCGATCGAGACGTGCACCCCCGACTCCGCGAAGCCCTCCAGGGCCACCGGGCGGATCACCCGGTCCGCGCGGTCGATACCCGCCTCGTCGAGGCGCCGATGCAAGGCCTCGACACCGGCCGGGTCCTCGTCGAAGAGGGTGGCCGCCACGCGAACCCGGAAACCCAGCGATCGGACCAGCTCGATCCCGTCGACCGCTCTGGCCCACGATCCCGCACCGCGCTGGCGGTCGTGCACCCGCGGCGTCGCGGAGTCCAGGCTGACCTGCAACACCACGTCCCGGTCGAGGGCCTCGAGAGTCTCGCGGCGCCGCCCCCGTCCGAGGATCATCGCGTTGGTGAGGATCGTGCGGCTCAGGCCCGCTCCGGCGGCTACCAGCTCGCCCAGGTCGGGATGCATGAAGGGCTCGCCGCCGGTCAGGAACAGCTCGCGCCCGCCCAGCTCCGCGAACTCCGCGAACGCCTCGCGAGCCACCTCAGGGCTGATCCGACGTGCCTGGGCCCTCGGCGAAGACTCCGCGCAGCAGTAGCTGCACGCGAGGTTGCAGTCGAAGTTGGTGTAGGCCCACAGCCGGTGCCCCACCGGAGTCCGTCCACCCTGGCTGAACACCGTCCCCGTCGCCGGTGCGCCCTCCCTGGCGCCGTCTTTGGTCCTGGCGACCTTGCGGACCGCGAACCACCACGGCCCCGCACCCGTCTCGGCCGCCTCTCCGGTGACCTCGTGACCGACGAGGTCGGCCCAGATCGGCAGGTCGGTGACCACACTGACCTCGGCGCTGCGCACCGCGAGGACCTGTCTCTCTTCGAGCCGGCGCATCGCCCGGGTGATCAGCAGTAGCAGTCCGCTCCCGCAGTCCATCTCACCGCCATCGACCAGAGCGTCGACACTGCCGAGCCGAGCGGGCACGGCGACCTGTGAGTCCCCCATCCGACCAGCCTACGCCCGCACGACTCATGGACTACCGTCGAAGGCGTGTCCAACTCAGCCGGCGGCGCCGCCCGCCCCAGTGACCACGACACGCGGGCGTCGTACTGGGAGCACGTCCATCACGACAAGAACGTCGACGGCGTCTCCTGGTGGCAGTCGGTGCCGGAGCTGTCCCTCGGACTGGTCGACGAGACCGGGCTGGGAGCGGACTGCTCCGTGATCGACGTCGGTGCTGGTTGG
>JANLYC010000381.1:0-1860 GCA_031365435.1 Nocardioidaceae bacterium | reverse complement strand
GAAGCCGGCGCTCTGATGGCCCCGACCAAGACGTCCACCCTCGAGAAGCTCGTCGCCGCGGCGCCGACCCCGGAGTCGTTCTCGTCGAGACTGCGGAGCCCGGCTGTCACCGCGCGCGTGGGGCTCTGGCTCGGCATCTGTTTCGGCGTCGCCTTCCTCACCGGCCTCTACTCGCACTTCTCGCAGAACCCCGTCGGCTGGTTCACCTTGCCCACCCGACCCGTGTCGCTGTACCGCTTCACCCAGGGCCTGCACGTCATCAGCGGGTCGGCGGCCGTGCCCTTGCTGCTGGTCAAGCTCTGGTCGGTCTACCCCAAGCTGTTCGAACGCTTCGACGTCACGCATGTACGCCGGTTGGCGCTGCAGCTGCTCGAGCGCAGCTCGATCGCCGTGCTCGTCGCGGCGGCGGTCTTCCAGCTCTCGACCGGCCTGGCCAACTCCGCCCAGTGGTATCCCTGGAGCTTCTCGTTCCGGGCCACCCACTATGCGGTTGGCTGGATCGCGATCGGCGCGCTGGTACTCCACATCGCCGTCAAGCTGCCGCTGATCCGCGAGGCACTCACCTCCGGTGTCGACGCTGACGTCGGGCCGGACGACCGGCGGCATACGACGTCGGAGACGCCTGGCCTGACCCGACGCGGACTGCTGCGCACAACCTGGCTCGCGACCGGCGTCGTGGCGCTCTCGATGGCGGGGGAGACGGTGCCGTGGCTTCGCAAGGTCTCCGTCTTCGGCGTGCGGTCGGGAGATGGGCCTCAAGGTATCCCGATCAACAAGAGCGCCCGCGTGGCCCAGGTCACCTCGGCCGCCGTCGACCCCAGCTATCGCCTGTCGATCTCGGCCGGCACCAACAAGGTCGAGCTGACGCTTGCCGACCTGCGCGCGATGCCGCAGACGAGCGCGACCCTGCCCATCGCCTGCGTCGAGGGCTGGAGCGCTTCGGGTGACTGGCGCGGGGTGCGGATGGTCGACCTGTTCGCGCTCGTGAACGCGCCCGCCGGCTCCGACGTCGTGGTCCGGTCGCTGCAGCAGGTCGGCTACTACGGCGTGAGCCGGCTCCCGGGCCAGTTCGCGTCCGACTCGCTCACGTTGCTGGCACTCGAGCTCAACGGGTCACCGCTGTCGATCGACCACGGATATCCGTGCCGCCTCATCGCGCCCAACCGGCCAGGCGTCAAGCAGACCAAGTGGGTCAACTCCTTGGAGGTGCAGTCGTGAGGGCGACCCGGGCCGTCATCGGTCTGGTCGGCATCGTCGCCGGGGCCGTCGGGGTGATGAAGCTCCTCGACCTCGGCTTCGAGAACCTCAAGGACACGGTGATCTGGCTGGTCTCAGGTGTCATCGCGCACGATGGGCTCCTGGCGCCGATCGTCGTCGCCCTGGGCGTTGTCGCCGTCCGGCTGGTGCCCCCGTGGTCGCGGACGCCGGTGGTGGCCGGTTTCGTCGTGCTGGGGAGCGCCACGATCATGGCGATACCGGTGCTCGGCCGGTACGGCGCCCGGCCCGACAACCCAAGCCTGCTGGACCGCAACTACGTCGGCGGTTGGCTGGTGCTGGCGGGATTGGTCGTGGTCGCGGCGGCGCTGGCCTCCTGGTGGAACCGCCGTCGACCGGCTGAGATCGACGAGGAACTCGTTGTCGCTGACAACGGCGGCCATACTGGTGACGATGCGGACGTTCCCACGGTTCCGCGGACAGGTAGGCCATGACCAGGGTGCTGGTCGTCGACGACGATCCCACGGTGCGCGAGGTCGTGCTGACCTATTTGCGTGCTGAGCAGTACGACGTCGCGGAGGCCGCTGACGGCGAGACCGCGCTGACCATGGTGGGCCGCGAACGTCCCGACCTGGTGGTGCTGGA
>JANLYC010000337.1:0-8844 GCA_031365435.1 Nocardioidaceae bacterium | reverse complement strand
GACAACTCCAGCAGGAGCCCAGGCGGACACGTCCGCACATTGACCGCGATTCCCCACCCATGGCGGCCCGACCTCTGCTTTCGTCACCTCGCGTTCACGAAGAGGTGACACCATGGAGCGCATGGTTCCCGACCCCGCAGGCGTGTCCGCGACCCTCGAAGAGGAGCCGAGCGGTGCAGCGACGCGACCGGCAGAGACCGACACGTTCGACGTCGAGCCGCCGTACGATCCACCGGACGACGACCTGCCCGAGGGTCGGTTCCTCGACCGTGAGATCTCGTGGTTGCGCTTCAACGCGCGCGTGCTCGAGCTCGCCGCCGACGGCGACCTTCCCCTGCTCGAGCGGACCCGGTTCCTGGCGATCTTCGCCAGCAACCTCGACGAGTTCTTCATGGTCAGGGTGGCCGGGTTGAAGCGACGGTTGGCCGCCGGTGTCGCGGTGCCGGCCGCGAGCGGAATGATGCCGCGTGAGGTGCTCGAGTCGATCTGGCGCGAGTCGCGGGAGCTGATGCGACGCCATGGCGAGGTCTTCCGCGATGACGTGATGGCCGCCCTGGACGGTCAGGGGATCCAGCTCCTGCGCTGGGCCGACCTCGGTGTCGAGGAGCAGAAGCAGATGCAGGAGCTCTTCA
The DNA here is from genome assembly GCA_031365435.1 of Nocardioidaceae bacterium. GTDB lineage: Bacteria > Actinomycetota > Actinomycetes > Propionibacteriales > Nocardioidaceae > JANLYC01. Next base: position 8,212 of record JANLYC010000337.1, on the reverse strand, counting down.
CCGACCGGATCTTCCCCGTGCTCACGCCGCTGGCTGTCGACCCCGCTCATCCCTTCCCCTACATCTCGGGGCTCTCGCTCAACCTGGCGGTGACGATCCGCAACCCCGACACCGGCAAGGAACACTTCGCCCGGGTCAAGGTGCCGCCGATCTTCACCCGCTTCGTCGCCCTGGGGGACCAACGGTTCGTGCCGCTCGAGGACGTCATCGCAGCTCACCTCGACCAGCTGTTCCCTGGCATGGAGGTCCTGCAGCACCACACGTTCCGCGTCACCCGCAACGAGGATCTCGAGGTCGAGGAGGACGACGCCGAGAACCTGCTCAAGGCTCTCGAGAAGGAGCTGCAGCGCCGCCGCTTCGGCTCTCCGGTCCGCCTCGAGGTCGAGGAGTCGATCGACGCCCACGTCCTCGACCTGCTCGTGTCCGAGCTGGACGTCTCGCCGTCTGAGGTCTTCCACCTGCCGGGTCCGCTCGACCTGACCGGCCTGCACGGCATCGCCGACCTCGACCGGCCGGAGCTCAAGTACGCCGCGTTCGTTCCCTACACGCACACACACCTGGCGGAGGTCGAGTCGGCCAGCCCGGTCGACATGTTCTCGGCGTTGTCACGTCGCGACGTCCTGGTCCACCACCCGTACGACTCGTTCGCCACGAGCGTCCAGCGTTTCATCGAGCAGGCCGCGGCCGATCCGCACGTGCTGGCGATCAAGCAGACGCTGTACCGCACGTCGGGTGACTCACCGATCATCGACGCCCTCATCGATGCCGCCGAGGCGGGCAAGCAGGTCCTCGTCCTGATCGAGATCAAGGCGCGCTTCGACGAGCAGGCGAACATCCGGTGGGCGCGCAAGCTCGAGCAGGCCGGCTGTCACGTCGTGTACGGCCTGGTCGGACTCAAGACGCACTGCAAGCTCGCACTCGTGGTCCGCGACGAAGGTGTCGGAATCCGTCGCTACGCCCACATCGGGACGGGCAACTACAACCCCAAGACCGCGCGCCTTTACGAGGATCTCGGGCTGTTGACCGCCAACGAAGGGATCACGTCGGACATCTCCAACTTGTTCAACAACCTCTCCGGGTTCGCCCGGCAACGCGACTACCAGCACCTGCTCGTCGCCCCCGAGTCGGTTCGCTCCGGGCTGCAGGATCAGATCGCTCGCGAGATCGAGCACGCCCAGCAGGGCCGGCCCGCCCGGATCCGGATCAAGCTCAACTCCATCGTCGACGAGGCGCTGATCGACGGGTTGTACCGTGCCTCGCTGGCCGGTGTCCCGGTCGAGCTCTGGGTCCGCGGGATCTCGGCGCTGCGGCCTGGGGTCCCCGGGCTGTCCGACAACATCGAAGTCCGCAGCGTGCTCGGCCGATTCCTCGAGCACAGCCGGATCTTCTGGTTCGAGAACGGTGGCGAGCCGCAGGCATGGATCGGCTCGGCCGACCTCATGCACCGCAACCTCGACCGTCGGGTCGAGGTGCTGGTGCAGATCCCCACGCGGGGTCACGTCGACGAGCTCAGCACGCTGCTCGACCTCGGTTTCGACGACAGCACCGCCTCCTGGCAGCTCGAGGCCGACGGTGACTGGACGCGTCGGACCTCACCTGATGGTGCGCCGCTCACCGACATGCAATCCACCCTCATCGCCATACACCGCAAGCGACGCGAGGCTGCCTCAGCCACCCGCCGGTGACTACCGTGGGGTGAGTGCCGGGTGAACCGATTCCGCGAAATGCGGGAAGGTTCACCTTCGAACGCGGTCAGAGCCTGCATGTTCCCGCAATTGCGGGGTCAGCAGCTCGCGAAGAGCAAGCCTCCGCGTCCAAGGTCACGCAGCAGCTGCGAGTCCGGCGAGCGCGGCTCGAGGACCAGGACGAGGTCGGAACCGACCGTCGCACTGCTCGCGATGCTGAAGCGCTCGTCGAAGGTGCCGCCCTGATCGGGGGCCACTCCCCGGGCGAGCGCCAGCCGCGGCGCCAGGTCTGCGGCTGCCTGCTCCGGAGACGCGAAGTTCATCACGACGGTCAGGGATCGCCCCGCATCGATCGACAGCGTCAGCCCGTCCGTCCTGGTGACGGCGCCCGCCTGCCGTACCCGTTGGCGGGCAAGCTCTCGCTCACCGGCATCGGCCTCGCCGAACCCGGCGGCTGTGCACGAGTACGGTCCGACGTCGAGCAGCGCCGAGACCGAGGTCTCGGTGAGGGCCGCCGCCATCGCGCGCACGCCCCGATCACCGTCGTACACGGAGGTGGCGGAGCCATGGATGGTGTCGACCGTGAGACCCGCGTATGCCGCGGCGTCACTGGTGACGATCAGACCGTCGTCCGGCAGCAGCGCGACGGCAGTGAGCTGCGGCGTCAGGTCGGGGGCGATCGCCACCAAGGTCGGCGCCGCGGCGACCCGGACGCCGCCCGTCGCAGCGGCATACCCCAGCTTCGTCAAGGCGAGATCAGCGGCGTCGAAGTCGAAACCGTCGGGCATCCGGAGGACGTCGACCGACCCGTCCCGGCTCTGTCCGTACATCTCCCAGGAGGAGTCCAGCACGGTCCAACCGAAGGTTCCTGCCATCTCGGCATCGAAGACGCTGAGAACCGACGTGGTGGTGAAGTCACGGTCGTAGGCGCGCGAGAACAGCCTGGCCCGCTCGCCGGCCGGTGCCGCCGAGGACAGGTCCGGCCCGAGCGCAGACCGGATCGAAGTCCAGTCGGTGAAGTTGGCGATCAGGGTCTGTGCGGGCAGCGTCTTCAGCGCGCTCTCGATCCGGCTGTCGTGATGCAGGAACCGCGAGGCCAGCAGGCCGGCAGCGACGGTCAGCACGACGACCACCGACGAGACGGCGACGAGACGGTTGCTCCGCACAAGCACGTACCCTATGCGCCGCACCTGACGCGCAGCGCCACCAGCCGATCGTGCAAGACTTTGCGCGTGCCGCCACCGTCACCTATCCGCGCAGCCGGCTGCGTCGTCTGGAGGATGGGCCGCAAGGAACCCGAGGTTCTGTTGGTCCATCGCCCCAGATGGGAGGACTGGTCGTTCCCCAAGGGCAAGCTCGACCGCAACGAGCGGCCGTACACCGCCGCCGTGCGGGAGGTGTCCGAGGAGACCGGGCTGACTGTCCGGTTGGGTCCGCGACTTCCCGACACGACCTACACCGTGTCGGGCGGCCAGCCGAAGGTCGTCACCTACTGGTGCGGCACGACGGTCGGCGGCTCAGAGGTCTCGGCCTACGAACCCAACACCGAGATCGACGACCTGGCGTGGGTTCCGATCTCACGCGCCGCCCGTGAACTGTCCTACCCGTACGACGTCGAGCTCCTCGAGCAGTTCGTGACCACGGCGTACGACACGTCCCCGCTGATCGTGCTGCGCCACGCACATGCGCGGAGCAGGCGAGCCTGGCGGGCCGATGACAGTGAGCGGCCGCTGAAAGCGGACGGGAAGGAGGAGTCTCACCGCCTGGTGCCACTGTTCCATGCCTACGGGATCAAGCGCGTGGTCAGCAGCGACGCGATCCGCTGCCTCGACACCGTGCTGCCCTTCGTCAACGACAACGTCAGGACGAAGCTGCGGGTCGACCCCAGCCTGTCGGAGGACGCCTTCGACCTCGACCGCCTCAAAGTCCGTGTCCACAGGGAGCTGACGGCCACGCGGCCCGTGGTCATCTGTTCCCACCGCCCGGTGCTGCCGGCGATCTACGCGGCGCTGGGGCTCGACGCCGAGCCGCTCGAGCCTGCGGGGCTCAGTGTCATCCACCGACGTGGCGGCCGCGTGCAGGCAGTCGAACACCTGCCGAAGCGCTGGTAGCGCTCCCTGCTACGGCAAGAAGATGTGCGCGCCGCCGTAGACGAGGGCCGCGACGAGACCAGCAGCGGGGAAGGTGAGCACCCAGGCGCCTACGATCGTCTTGGCAACGCCCCACCGAACGGCGGACTTCCTCTTGGTCGCACCCACGCCCATCACGCCGGAGGTGATGATGTGCGTGGTCGAGATCGGTGCGTGGTAGACGTACGCGGTGACGTAGAGGATCGAGGCCGCTGTCAGCTCAGCGGAGAAGGCCCGCGGTGGGTCCAGATGGATGATCCGTCTGCCCATCGTGCGCATGATCCGCCAGCCACCTGAGTACGTTCCGAGCGAGATCGCCGTGGCCGCGGAAGCGATGACCCACCAGGGCAGGCCGTCGCCGGCCTGGACGTGTCCGGTGGTCAGCAGAGCCAGGAAGATCACCCCCATGGTCTTCTGCGCGTCCTGCAGTCCGTGCCCGAGAGCCATGGCCGCCGCCGAGAAGGTCTGCGCCATCTTGAACCCCCGGTTGACCCGTCCTGGATGACTACGCCGGAAGACCCACATGATCAAGGTCATCAGGGCGAACGCCGCACAGAAGCCGACCAGCGGAGAGACGACCATCGGGAGAAGGACCTTCTCCTTGATGGCCGTCCAGGCGACGACGCTCCCCGAGGCCAGGGCCGCGCCGACCAGACCGCCGATCAAGGCGTGCGACGACGACGACGGCAGGCCGAAGTACCAGGTGATGAGGTTCCACGTGATGGCACCGGTGAGCCCGGCCAGGACCACGACGAGTCCATGCGATCCGCTCGGTGGCGCGATCACGTCGCTGACCGTGCTGGCGACCTCCTGACCCAGAAGCGCTCCGGCGAAGTTCATCACCGCGGCCAAGGTCAACGCGACGCGCGGCGTGAGGGCCCGTGTCGAGATCGACGTGGCGATCGCGTTGGCCGCGTCATGAAACCCGTTCGTGTAGTCGAAGGCGAGCGCGATGACGACGACCGAGATGACGAGCGCGGTCTCCATCCCCATCGGTCAGGACTCCTTGACCGCGATCTGCTCCACGATGTTCGCGACGGTCTCGAAGGCGTCGATCGCCGCCTCCAAAGAGTCGACGACGTCTTTGAGCTTCATGACGGTCAATGCGTCGTACTGGCCGTTGAACAGCTTGGCGACGATCCGGCGGTAGGACTTGTCACCGTCGTTCTCGAGCCGGTTGATCTCGATCCAGTACTCCTCGAGGTCGCGCATCGTGCGCAGCCGCGGCATCGCGTCCGCTGTCAGCTCCGCGGACCGCTGGAGGACCTCGACCTGTTTCGCGAGCTCGCTCGGGAGCTCATCGATCTCGTACAGGAGCACGAGGTCGACGGCCTCCTCCATGAAGTCCATGACGTCGTCGAGGCCGGCCGCGAGGCGGTAGATGTCCTCGCGGTCGAACGGAGTGACGAACGTCGTGTTGACCTTGCGGACGATGCTATGGGTCGTCTCGTCGCCTTGATGCTCGGCCTCGCGCATACGGGACGCCAGCTCGGCACGATCGGCGCCACTGGGCAGCATCTCGGCGAGCAGCTCCGCGCCATTGACCAGGTTCTTGGCCGACTCACTGAACAGGTCGTAGAACGACGTGTCGGTCGGACGAAAACGCAAAGGCACGGATAACTCCCGTCGAACGCCAAAAGATCAGGGCAATGCTAGGGGGTGACGGGGCTCGGCGCGCAACCACGGGCCGCGACAGCGCGGTGGGGCGATGCGCCGGGTGCGGGGACGCGGCTCAGACGGGCGGCGCGTCGTCGACGACGCCCAGGATCTCGTCGATCCGTGGCTGCGGCAGCGGACCGTCCGACTCGGACGTCGCGATGATCAGGTTGGTCATCATCTCGATCTCGGACAACACCTCGGTGTCGTGAACGGTGACGTCGAGCTGATCGTTCACTGAGGTGTCGCCTTTCGGGGCTTCGGCCAGGTGACTGGCCGCATCGTTCGCAGGCTGGCCCGCGCTGTCCGGAATGATGTCGCGTACAAACGGTGCCCCCGGCCGCTGCGCCGGGGTCACGATGGCAGGGCCTCCGTCGGCAGAACCAGGGAGACCGGGCCAGCGTTGCATCGAGGATATCGGCGCCGGTGGAACGGCCGCAGCGGAACCGGCCAATTTCTTCCCTAGCGCTCGAGACCGTGCAAGAAGGTGGTCCACGACATTGTTGCGACCTGTCACCATCGTCACGCCTCCTGCCTCCTCACCGTCCACCTCGGGGAATGTACTCGACGCGCACAGCCCCACGCTGCGGCTCATGAACTGATTGTGGACAGCGATGCAAGCACCCTGGCGAGGCCGCGCCGCGGATAGCCCAGTCGTGCTATGCCCGGGTCGGTCGAACGGCCGGACAAAACCCCCAGCCACCGGTCGAACGAGCGTAGCCACCCAGTCGCATCAGCTGCGATTGCCGATCATCGCGGCAATCGGGGGAATCACAGCGGCCACCACGCTCATCACGATGGCGGCCGGAGTCGAGAAGAACCGGACGACGAACCAGGCCAGGACGATGAGCGAGATGCAGGTCCCCATGAGCGCGAAGTAGGCAACCTTGCGGTCCATGTCTCGATGGTATGCGGCCCCTCCCCCGCGACGGGCGCCGCGATCCGCGTGCGGGGCTTCGTGCGGGGAGCTCAGGCGGAGGTCTCGGCGCGAACGAGATCCCGGTACCGGTCCAGCAGATCTCGCCAGACCGGCCCGGGACGGCCGCCCCCGATCTGCCGGGCGTCGATCCGCGTGACAGGCACCAGCTCGCACACGGTCCCGGTCAGGAAGACCTCGTCCGCTCTATAGAGGTCGAACAACGTCAGAGCGCGCTCGCCCGACCGCAGTCCGGCAGTCGGCCCCAGCCCGAGCACGATCCCCCGGGTGATGCCGTGCAAGCACGCCGTGGCGGGCGGCGTCCACAGCCCACCGTCCACGACGCAGAAGATGTTGGCGGTGTCGGCCTCGGCCACGAACCCCTGGACGTCGAGCATCAGCGCGGCATCGACGTCCGGATCATCGACCACCTCGAGCCGGGCCAGGATGGAGTTGAGCTGGTTGGCGTGGTGGATGCTCGGGTCGAGCACCTGCGGCTGCGGCCGGCGGATGCTCGCGGTCCGAAGGCGCTGCGGAGCCGGCTCCACGTCGACCCTCTTGTGCTCGGGAACGATGACGAGAGTGCCTTCGGCGGGGGCGTTGCGCGGGTCCATCCCCGAGGTGGAGCGGGTGCCGCGCGTCACCATGAGACGAACGTGCGTGTCCTCGACCATGTCGTTGGCCGCGAGAGTCGTGTGCAAGGCGTCGCGGATGCCCTCGCGTCCCCCCGGCAGGACGATCCGCAGAGCCTGGGCGGACTGTTCCAGCCGGTCGAGGTGCTGCTCCAACCGGAAGACGTTGCCGGCATACACGCGCAGGCCTTCCCAGATCGCGTCGCCGGACTGGAAGCCTGCGTCGAAGACGGAGACGCTAGCGCGCGCGGACTCGACCAGCTGGCCCTTGACGTAGCAGACGACGGCTCGGGTCATGCCGGCGCCTGGGTCACAGGTCCTGGACGACGCGGGGGTGGGCGCCCGGCCGCAGCCACTGGACCAGCCACTTCATGTTCGCGACGTTACCGATCTGGGTGCAGCCAAGGGTCGGCACCCAACGGCGTCCCGGCCTCGACGTGTGGTAGAAGATCCCGCTGCCCCTCCCAGCGCGCGGTTTCGGACCGACGTACGGCCGCAGCCGGACCCTGTTGTAGTCGACCACGAAGCCGAAGCGCATGGACGGGCGGTCACCGTCGGTGCGCCCCCGCTCCTCGATCCAGGTGTTGTAGAGGCGGCCCGGCCGAGCCGAGACGCTCGACGTGGGGAGCCGGCGCTTCCAAGGCATGGCGCCGGGTGGGCGCCGCCCCGTCGAGAACGTGACCTTGATCCGGCGTACACCGCCGGGTGACCGCATGTCACCCTCACGCCGCTTGCCCCAGCCCCGGGCGCCGATCGTCGACCTGAAGTGCTTGACGACCCGCCACTCACCCCGCTGCTTCTGCCAGGCCTGCGTCACCGTGCAGTAGACGTGCTGACACCAGAATTCACTGGAGACGGTCCGGACGACCTGTCTTGTCGAGTCGGGCAGCCGCTTCGCCCAGGCAGGCATCGAAGTGGCGGCGGCGGGAGCCGCGGCCACCCGCAGAGGCATCGCAGGTCTGGCGTACGCGGTCGCTCCGGCAGGGGCAACGGTGAGGCCGATGGCGGTCAGCGCCACGCCGGTGACCACGTGGTGGACCGCACGATTGCGCATATCGCCCATTCTCTCGGTCCGGGACCGGGCGCACAACGTCCCGCGCCTGTCAATCAGCGGCTCACGGGTGTCCTCGCACTCGTTGCGCCACCTGTCACAGGAACGGGCGCGTCGGCACAGGATCGGGGTCGCCCGGCACA
>JANLYC010000286.1:0-3487 GCA_031365435.1 Nocardioidaceae bacterium | reverse complement strand
CCTTCCTGCTGTCGAGCGCGATGTTCTGGCTGGACGAATACCACATCGACGCGTTGCGCGTCGACGCGGTGGCCTCGATGCTCTACCTCGACTATTCGCGGAAGGGTGGCGAGTGGATTCCCAACGTGCACGGCGGTCGCGAGAACCTCGAGGCGATCACGTTCCTGCGCCTGCTCAACGAATCGGCCTACCGCGACCACCCCGGCGTCCTCCTGATCGCCGAGGAGTCGACCGCATGGCCGGCCGTCTCCCGGCCCGTCGATGCCGGTGGCCTCGGGTTCGGGTTCAAGTGGAACATGGGGTGGATGCACGACTCGCTCGGGTACGTCGCCAACGACCCGATCTACCGGCAGTACCACCATCACCAGCTGACGTTCTCGATGATGTACGCGTACGCCGAGAACTATGTCCTACCGATCTCGCACGACGAAGTGGTGCACGGCAAGGGCTCGATGGTCCGCAAGATGCCGGGCGACCGGTGGAAGCAGCTGGCCAACCTGCGTGCCTATCTCGGCTTCATGTGGGCTCATCCGGGCAAGCAGCTCATCTTCATGGGCACCGAGATCGCGCAGGAGGCCGAGTGGGCCGAGAGCCGGGAGCTGGACTGGTGGCTGCTGGACCACATCGAGCACCGGGGCGTGCACGACCTCGTCGCCGACCTCAACAGTGCGTACCGCAACAGCCCTGCGCTGTGGAGCCAGGACCAGGACCCCGCCGGGTTCAGCTGGATCGACGCCAACGACAGCACCAACAACGTCTTCAGCTTTCTCCGGACCGCGCGCGACGGCTCGCACGTCGCCTGCATCGCCAACTTCTCCGCCGTGCCGCATCACGACTATCACCTCGGACTGCCCGAGGTCGGCACCTGGACCGAGATCCTCAACACGGACGCCGAGACCTACTACGGGTCGGGAGTCGGCAACCTCGGATCGGTCGAGGCCGCCGCGGAGTCCTGGCACGCCCGGCCTGCGTCGGCGACGATCCAGCTGCCACCGTTGGGTACGGTCTGGCTGCGCTGGACTCCTCCGCCCGCGCCGAACACCCGCTGACCCCGGCTGCGGCGTCTCCGTGGCTCCGACTCCCGAGTCGCCGGGTGTTCCGTGGCGCCCGGGGAGGGCGGCACTGGCTAGAACAGTGCGGAGGCGAGCTGTTGCCGCGCCTTGGCAACGCGCGGATCGGTATCGCCGACGACGGCGAACAGCTCGACGAGGTGCCGCCTGGCGGCATCCCTGTCGTCCCCGCTCGTGCGGCGTACGAGGTCGATCAGCCGACCGAGAGCGTCCTCGACATGTCCGCCCATCAGGTCCAGGTCAGCCGCCAATGCCTGCGCAGCAACGTCGCCCGGACTCTGCGCAGCGGCCTCGCGTACGGCCACGGGATCGAGTCCGGACGTCCGTTTGAGCAGCTTCGCCTGGGCCAGCCCGAGCTCTGCCTCGGGGTCTCCGGGCGCTGAGGCCAGGGCTTCCTCGTACGCCGTGATCGCCGTGTCGAGGTCACCGGACATCAGCGCCTCCTCAGCGGCCGGGAACCGGCTCGGGACTTCGTCAGGGAGGTCGTCGGAGCCGGCTGGGGTCTCACCACCGCCCGGACCGAGTGGGTCAGCACGCCCGGCGATGCCGTTCGCCACGGCTGCTTGCAGCACCTGCTCGATCATGACCTGCATCTCGGCCTCCGGGAGGGACTCCTGGAGCAGCGGCGCCAGCTGACCGCGCAGCGCCGCCACGACCAGCGGCGGCGCTGGGATGCCGAGCGCCTGTCCGAGCTCAGGGTGGCGACCCACGTCGACCGTGGCGAGGAGGAAGCGACCCCCGAAGGTGTCGGCAAGCCTCGCGAGCGTGGCGTTGATCTCGACGGACGCAGGCACCTCGGCTGACCAGAAGCTGACCAGGACGACGACCGACAACGAGCGGTCGACCACGTCGGTGCGCAGCGACTGCTCGTCGGCCACCTCGATCACGTAGGCGCCGGAAACCTGTCCGTTTCCCGCGCCACCGGGATGGGCTCCCGACTTGTTCGGGGCTGCGGGCCTGCGCAGGGCAGAGAGGTCGACTGCTCCCGGGCGCGAGAACTGTGGAACGGTCATGCGCACATCTTATGGACGGTTCCCGGTGACGGAGACGTTGGGACTGGGTCGACGAGCTCCGCTAGAAGCGCGCGGGCTCGCGGTACTCGCCCCATTCGGCCCGCAACGCGTCGCAGATCTCACCGAGACTGGCCTCGAGCCGGACTGCGTCCAGCATGGCCGGGATCATGTTGACGTCAGTGCGAGAAACCTCGACCAGGTGGGCCAGGGCTGCGTCGACTGCCTGCTGGTCGCGCGTCGTACGTCGCCCGGCCAGCTCACGAACCTGAACCGTCTCTACCTCGTGCGACACCCGCATGATCTCGAGCTCGTGGGAGACCGTCGAGGTATGACAGTTGACGCCGACGACCCGCTTGTCCTTCTTCTCGACCGCGACCTGGTACTGGAAGGCCGCCTCTGCCGTCTCGGCCATGAACCAGCCGTCCTCGATGCCACGCAGGATGCCGCGAGTCATCGGCCAGGTCCCGTTGACGCCCTCGCGGGTGCTGGAGCGCACCTGCTCGGCGAGCGCTTCAGCGTCGGCCGAGCGGAGCGGGGAGCCGCCCAGCTGAAGGATCGTGTCGAAGATCGCGGTCGCCTCTGCCTCGATCTTGTCGGTGAGCGCCTCGACGTACCACGAACCGCCGAGCGGGTCGGCCACGTTGACGACGCCGGTCTCCTCCATCAGCACCTGCTGGGTGCGCAGGGCGATCTCGGCGGCCTGTTCCGTGGGCAGAGCGAGCGTCTCGTCGAGGGCGTTGGTGTGCAGGGAGTTCGTACCCCCGAGCACGGCGGCCAACGCCTCGACGGCGGTCCGGACCACGTTGTTGTAGGGCTGCTGGGCCGTCAGCGAGACCCCCGCGGTCTGCGTGTGGAAGCGCAGCCACTGAGCGCGTTCGGTCGTGGCGCCGTAGACGTCGCGCATCCAACGGGCCCAGATGCGGCGGGCCGCCCGGAACTTGGCGATCTCCTCGAAGAAGTCGACGTGCGCGTCGAAGAAGAACGAAAGCCCTGGCGCGAACGCTTCGATGTCGAGCCCGCGCGAGAGACCCAGCTCGACATACCCGAACCCGTCCGCCAGCGTGAACGCGAGCTCCTGCGCAGCCGTCGAGCCGGCTTCGCGGATGTGGTAGCCGGAGACCGACAGCGGCTTGTAGTCGGGGATGTTCTCGGCGCAGTACTCCATCAGGTCACCGATCAGGCGCAGGTGCGGTTCGGGACCGAACAGCCACTCCTTCTGGGCGATGTACTCCTTGAAGATGTCGGTCTGCAGCGTGCCGTTGAGCGCCCCGGTGTCGGCGCCCTGACGCTCGGCTGCGACGAGGTACATGCAGAAAACAGGTACGGCCGGGCCGGAGATGGTCATCGAGGTCGTCACCTCGCCCAGTGGGATGCCGTCGAAGAGCGTCTCCATGTCGTGCACCG
>JANLYC010000277.1:0-4626 GCA_031365435.1 Nocardioidaceae bacterium | reverse complement strand
TCTCCGCCCAGGCCGATGTGGTGGCCGGTGCAGTCCTTCTCCCGATGGCCGTCGTGTCGCTGCGCGAAGGGCGTCAGGTTCGCGAACTGCCGTTCGCGGCTCTCCCGCTGCTCTTTGCGCTCCACCAGCTGATCGAGGCGGTGATCTGGGCGGGGTTCGACGACCATGCGGTGTCTGACCCGCTGCGGCAGACCGCCGTTGTTCTGTATGTCAGCTACGCGATGGTCGTCCTGCCTACGCTGTTCCCGCTCTCGGTGCTGTTGCTCGAACCGCAGGGCGATCGGCTCAGGGTGGCTCCGTTCGTTGGCCTCGGGGTCGTCCTGTCAGTGGTGTTCGCGGTCGAGGTCTTCTCAGCTCCGGTGTCCGTGGTGGTCCATCCCCACGCCCTCGAGTACGTCACCGGGCTTCGCCACGGTGGGACATTGGGCGTCGCCTACGTCGTGGCCGTGATCGGTCCGGCCGTCCTCTCCGGCTACCGCTCGGTCGTCATCTTCGGGTTGGTGAACCTGGCCGGTCTGCTCGTCGTCGCCTACGCATACCAGGACGCCTTCGCGTCTCTTTGGTGCGTGTATGCCGCACTGACCTCGGCGTGGGTGGTGGTCCACATGCTGCGGCGTCGCCGGCTACTCGACGCAGATCGCCTCGAGGGTCTGCCGCGCCTTGCTCGCATCGGCTGATCGCCGGACCGCTCGTCTCACACCGGGCGCGCGGCATCCTCACTGCATCACGGCTTTCGCGAAGGCCAGCGACCTTCGGTCGAGCCACCGTGGCGTCGCGGCACAGTAGGTTTCATATTCGACTCCGAACCTTCCGAGCAGGGCCGACTCCTCCGCCGCAATCTGCATCCGGTCGATGAACACGACGAATCCAGCGACCGGGATGAGCGTGGCCCAGGACCCTCGCCAGATCGCGTTCGCCACCAGCAGTCCGGCCATCCCGACGTACATGGGATTGCGGCTGATCGAGTTCACACCGGTCGTGATGAGCACAGCGGCGCGATCCGGGTGGAACGGCTCGACCGTCGTGCCGCTGCGCCGAAACCGGCGCACCGCTGCAGCGGCGATCGACACCGACGCCAGCGAGACGGTCGCTGTCATCGCAGCGCGACCTGCGTTCGGTCTTGGCGTCGCACCGGTGAGCGCACGCTGTGCCAGCGCGGCCGCCAGCGCCACGAGCGGAGGAGGGACTCGGATCACGACTCCACCCTCCTCCGGCCACGTGGGCCTGTCGAACCGTGGCGAGCGAAGTGCCGGCGAGCCTTGGTCGGCTCAGCGCCGGCTGGCGGCGGCTTTCTTGGTGGCTGCCTTCTTCCCCGGCTCGCCCTTGGGTTTCTCACGCACCCGAACTCCCTGCCCGGCGGCTCGTTTGACCTCGAAGAGCTCGATGGCGGTCATCAGGTCGACCAGCTTGGCGTAGCCCCAGTTGCGGGAGTCGAAGTCAGGTGCTTGCTTGGCGACGTGCGAGCCGACCCCTCCGAGGTTTGCCCAGCCGTCGTCGTCCGAGGCGGCGTCGATTCCCTCCCGCAACAGCTTGACCAGCTTGGCGTCCCCGCGCAGCTCGTTCGTGCTCTTCCGGGTGGGCGCCGACGGCGACGAATCCTCTTCGCTGGCTTCCTTCGGCTTCTCGGGGCGGCGCAGCACATCGAGGTAGACGAACTTGTCGCACGCGGCCACGAGCGAGTGCGGTGTCCTCGGCTCGCCGAACCCGTAGACGGTCTTGCCTGACTCCCGAAGCCGAGAGGCGAGCTTCGTGAAGTCACTGTCGGACGAGACCAGGCAGAATCCGTCCACGTTCCCGGTGTACAGCAGATCCATCGCGTCGATGATCAGTGCGCTGTCGGTGGCGTTCTTGCCGGTGGTGTAGGCGAACTGCTGCATCGGCTGGATGGCGTGCGCGTTGATCGCCTCCTTCCAGCCGCGAAGGTTGGACGTCGTCCAGTCCCCGTAGGCCCGCTTCACCGTGGCGCTGCCGTACTTCGCGATCTCGGCGAGCAGTGCCTCGATGATCGTGGGAGTCGTGTTGTCGCCATCGATGAGGAGGGCGAGCCGGCTGGAGTCCGCGGCTGAGGCCATGTCCGGAGCGTAGTGCGTGCTGTCTAGCGGCGACCGATCTTGAACACGCCTCGGGCGATCTCCTTGGCCAGCGTCCGTCCGGACCCACGCAGGAAATCCTTGAACTGCTTGCTCCCGGCGATGTCGGAGATGAGATCACCGTCGTGCTTCGCCGGGGCCGGACCCGTCTTCGCCCTGGGCTGTCGGACGGTCTCCTTGGCCCGCTGCTCCGCCGCCGCGTCCGCCGTCCGCTTCGCCGCGGCCTCGTCCAGCCGTTTCGTGAGGATCTCGTGAGCGGAATCGCGGTCGACGCTGTCGGCATACTTGGCTCGCAGCGGTGATGCCTCGATCACGCCGGCGAAGGTGTCTGTGGAGCTGGGGTCCATCAGCGACTCCGGCGCGCGCAGCCGTGTCCACGCAACCGGCGTCGGTGCGCCTCGCTCGTCCATGACGGTGACGACTGCCTCGCCGATCCCGAGCTTGGTCAGCACCTCCTCGAGGTCGTACGCCGAGTCCGGGTACGTACGTACCGTGGCCCGCAACGCCTTGGCGTCGTTGGGTGTGTGAGCACGGAGCTGGTGCTGGACACGCGAGCCGAGCTGAGCCAGCACCGCATCGGGCAGGTCGGTCGGACTCTGGGTGACGAAGAAGACCCCGACGCCTTTGGACCTGATCAGCCGCGCAGTCTGCTCGATCGCGTCCAGGAACGACGGGGACGCGTTGTCGAAGAGCAAATGGGCCTCGTCGAAGAAGAACACCAGCTTCGGCTGGTCGATGTCACCGACCTCCGGCAGATCGTGGAACAGGTCGGCCAGCATCCACATGAGGAACGTGGAGAAGACCGCCGGTCGATCCTGCAGGTGCGGGAGCTCGAGCAGGGTGATGATGCCTCGACCGTCGGAGGCCGTGCGAAGCAGATCAGTGGTGTCGAACTCCGGCTCGCCGAAGAACTGGTCAGCACCCTGGTCCGCGAACCCGATGAGCTCGCGCAGGATCACGCCGGCCGTGGCGCTGGACAGACCACCGAGAGCCTTCAGCTCCGGCTTGCCCTCATCACTGACCAGGAAGCCGACGACGGACCGCAGGTCCTCGAGGTCGAGCAGGGGGAGGCCCGCCTGGTCGGCGTAGTGGAACACGAGCTCGAGCGAGGACTCCTGGGTGGCGTTGAGGCCCAGCACCTTGGAGAGCAGGGTCGGCCCGAAGGCCGTCATCGTGACACGGACCGGCACGCCTTGACCCTGCCCTCCGAGCGCCAGGAACTCGACGGGAAAGCCGCGAGCCTCCCAGGCCTGTCCGAGCGACGTCGTCCGTGCCAGCAGCTTCTCGCCACCTTGTCCGGGGCTGGCGAGGCCCGACAGGTCACCCTTGATGTCGGCAGCGAAGACCGAGACGCCCGCCGCTGACAGCTGCTCAGCCAGCAGCTGCAGCGTCTTGGTCTTGCCCGTGCCCGTGGCGCCTGCGACCAGCCCGTGCCGGTTGAGCATCGCCAACGGGATGCGGACATCGACGGGTACGACGTCGACTCCTTCGACGAGCCGCCCGAGCTGAAGGGCAGGGCCGGTGAAGGCGTAGCCGGCGGCGATGGCAGCCGCCTGCTGGGACAGCCCGGCCCCGGCCTGGTCGCTGCCGGTCTGCGCCTCGTCCGACGTACTCATCGTGCCTCCTTCGGAGACGCCTCGGGGTCGTCCGTCGCGTCCTCGCGGCCAGCCTAGTGCGGGCGCCCGCGACGTCAGCGATGCGAGATGCGGCGGCGGCGAGGCTGTGGCGTACGCCTTAGACTCACGGGGTGATCTTCAAAGGCGTTCGGGACGCCCGGCCCTACCCCGAACACGGGTTGCGCATGCGGGACTGGGCCGAGCTGCCTCCGCACCAGATCCGCCTCGACCAGCTGGTCACGACGAAGGACACCCTCGACCTGGCCACGCTCCTCGACGAGGACTCGACCTTCTTCGGCGACCTGTTCGCCCATGTCGTGCGCTGGCGCGGCGACCTCTACCTGGAGGACGGCCTGCACCGGGCGCTGAGGGCCGCCCTCGCGCAACGCCAGGTCCTGCACGCGCGCGTCCTCGAGCTGCCCGACTGAGGTGGTGGCCGGCGCATGAGCATGTTCACGCCCGCGGGTGAGGGAGGGCGTCCGTCCGTACGCCGTTCGGCTGACGACCGCTCCCGGTCGGGCGTGCTGGTGCTGGCCGTCCTGGTGACGGTCGCCCTCCTCGGCGGTGCCTGGTGGTGGTCGCAGCGCAGCGCCGGCGCCCCGGTACACACCGCGTCGACGCCGAGCTGCTCGAGCTCAGCCGCGAGGACCTCGACTGCCACGAGGGCCTCGACTGCCGTGACTGCGTCGTCTGCCCTCACTGCCCGTGCGACCAGGGCCGGTACGCCCTCCGCACCACCGCCGTCGACCATCACCGTCAACGTCTACAACTCCACAGCCCGCCTGGGGCTGGCAGCCAGGGTCGCAGCCGAGATGAAGCGGCGCGGTTTCCGCATCGGCGCGATCGCCAACGACCCGCAGCAGAAGCCAGTCACTGCCGCCGCCCAGGTACGCAGCGGTGCCGCAGGCGCGAACGCCGCG
>JANLYC010000244.1:0-4151 GCA_031365435.1 Nocardioidaceae bacterium | reverse complement strand
CTCGAAACGTGCGGTTGTGCGGCCGGCCGTACGCGCGTACGAGGCAGGTCGGGACCAACGCGTATGCCGACGCCGGCGGCAGGCTGTCTCGATAGGACGCCGGCGACTTGCCGTACACCCGCGTGAACGTCGTCGTGAAAGACCCCACACTGGACAGCCCCACCGCGATACAGATGTCGGCCACGGAGTTGTCGGTCAACCGCAACAACGCGGCCGCCCGCTCGAGGCGCCGCGTCAGGAGGTACGCGTGCGGCGTCTCACCGAAGGCACGGCGGAACTCCCGGCTGAAGTGCGCCGGTGACAGTCGCGCGGCGGCGGCGAGGTCAGCCACCGTGAGTGGGTCGGCATACCGCGCGTCAACAAGGTCCTTGGCGCGAAGCAGGTGCCGCGCAATCGGCTGCGAAGTCATCCCGCCCATCGTCTCACCCACGAGGTCCCCCGTGAATTGCGGGAAGGTGCAGGCCGACACGCCGTACGACGCCTGCACTTCCCCGCAATTCGCGGGAGAGGCGAGCCATCAAGACAGCCCCGCAGTTGACAATGGTTTTCATATGAGTTGATAATCGTTTTCATGAAGCGCGTGATCGGCGCGGTCGCGGCCGCCACTCTCCTCCCGGTCCTGTCCGGGTGCGGCGCGCTCACCGACTCGGGCAAGACCGGCATCGAGGTCGAGGCCGCGTTCTATCCCTATGCGTATGTCGCCCAGCGCGTCGTCGGCAACCACGCCACCGTCACCAACCTCACCACGCCCGGTCTCGAGCCCCACGACCTCGAGCTCACCCCCCGCCAGGTGGCCGATCTGAGCGTCGCCGACCTGGTCATCTTCGAGAAGGGGTTCCAGCCCTCCGTCGACCAGGCCGTGGAGCAGAACGCTTCGGGCGCCACCCTCGACGTCACCTCCGTCGTCCCCCTCGAGAACACCGGTGCGCCCAGCGAGGCCGGCACCGACCTCACCGGCGACCCGCACATCTGGCTCGACCCGACTCTCCTGCAGCAGGTCACCGACGAGGTTGCCGCCGAGATGGTGCAGGTCGACCCCCAGCACGCCGGCGACTACCGCCGCAACGCCAAGGCCCTCGACGCCGACCTGCAACGCCTTGACGCCGACTTCAAGCAAGGCCTGAGCCAGTGCACGCGCACCGCGTTCGTGACCAGCCATGCCGCGTTCGGCTACCTCGCCCAGCGGTACGACCTGACGATGATCCCGATCGCGGGCCTCTCCCCCGACGTCGAGCCGAGCCCCCAGCACATCGCCCAGATCCAGGACCTGATCACGTCCGACGGGATCACCACGGTGTTCTCCGAGGTGCTCGGCAGCAAGAAGTACGCCGACACGCTCGCCGGTGACCTCGGCATCACCGCCGCCGTCCTCGACCCGATCGAAGGGTTGTCGACCTCCGACCCCAACGCCACCTACCTGTCCCTCATGCGCCAGAACCTCGCGGCTCTGAAGAAGGCGAACGGCTGCTCATGACACCTGACAGCGCCACCGCGGTCATCTCCGTCCACGAGGGCAACATCGCGCTCGGCGGCCGACCGATCCTGCGCGGCATCGAGCTCGCGGTCCGCCCGGGCGAGGTCGTCGCGGTCCTCGGCGCCAACGGGTCGGGCAAGTCCACGCTCGTGCGCGGCCTGATGGGGCTGACGCCGTGGACGTCGGGCGACATCCGGCTGTTCGGTGACCCACTCGCGTCGTTCCGGCAGTGGCAGCGCGTCGGCTACGTCCCGCAGCGCATCACCGCGGCCGGTGGCGTCCCCGCGACCGTGGCCGAGGTGGTCGGCTCCGGCCGGTTGTCGCGGCGGCGGCTGCTCATGCCGATGGGCCGTCGCGACCGCGAGGCCGTTCGCAACGCCATCGCCGCCGTCGAGCTGACCGACCGTACCCATGACGCGGTGGGCCACCTGTCCGGCGGCCAGCAGCAGCGCGTCCTGATGGCCCGCGCGCTGGCCGGCGAGCCCGACCTGCTCGTCCTCGACGAGCCCAACGCCGGTGTCGACCACCACAACCAGATCGGCCTGGCCGAGACGCTGCGCCCGATGGTCAGCGCCGGCGCCACCGTGCTGTTCGTGCTGCACGAGCTCGGCCCGCTGGCGTCGCTGATCGACCGTGCCGTCGTACTCCGGGAGGGCCGGGTCGTGTATGACGGCCCGCCGCCCGACGACGCGACGCTCGAGGCGTTCCACGACCACCACCCGCCGCGGCTGCACTCCGACCACGTCCCGATGAAGAGCGGGTGGGACCTGTGAACCTGCTGGCCTACGACTTCATGGTGCGCGCCCTGCTGGCAGCCGCGTTCACCGGCTTCGCGGCTCCAGCCGTCGGCACCTACCTCGTGCAGCGACGACTGGCCCTGATGGGCGACGGCATCGGCCACATCGCGGTGACCGGGGTCGGCCTCGGCCTGCTGACCGGCCACTCCCCCGTCTGGACCGCGGTGATCGTGGCGGTGCTGGGCGCTGTCCTCATCGAGCTGGTGCGCGAACGCGGCAACACCAGCGGCGACGTGGCGCTGGCGCTGATCTTCTACGGCGGGATCGCCGGCGGCGTGATGGTGACCGGCCTGGCGGGTGGCAGCGCGCAGACCCTGCAGAACTACCTGTTCGGCTCGATCACCACGGTTTCTCCCGCCGACGTCTGGACGGTCGTGGTCCTCGCGGCGATCGTGATCTTCGTGGCGATCGGCTTCTCGCCGCAGCTGTTCGCGGTCTGCCAGGACGAGGAGTTCGCCCGCGTCACGGGTATGCGCGTGCGCGTCTACACGATCACCACGTCGGTGATGGCCGCCGTGACCGTCACGGTGGCGATGCGTACGGTCGGTCTGTTGCTGGTCAGCGCGTTGATGGTGGTGCCGGTCGCGACGGCGCAGCAGGTGGCACGCGGGTTCAAGGTGACGATCGTGGTCGCGATGCTGCTGGGCACGCTCGCGTCGGTGGCCGGTGTCGTGACGAGCTTCTACGCCAACGTGGCGCCGGGTTCGACGATCGTGCTGATCGCGCTCGCCGGGTTCGTGGCGGCGTGGCCGGCCGGGGCGCTGCTCCGACGGCGGCGGCGGCTGGCCGAGCCGTTCCCGGTGAGCGACGAGGAGATGCCGCACGACGTCGTACCCGAGCAGCACGGCCACCAGCACGGCGACGACTGCGGACACCAGGCGGTCGAGCACGGCGACCACATCGACTACGTCCACGACGGCCACCGGCACGCCATGCACGGCGACCACTACGACGAGCACTGAGGGGACGCACATGGACAAGCAGCCCGACAGCGATGCCGGTGGCGGCAGCGTCACGATCGGCGCTCGCCCGACCCGGCAGCGCAAGGCCGTCGTGGCGGCGCTCGGCGACAGTGACGTGTTCCGCAGCGCGCAGGACATCCACGCGGCTCTTCGCGAACGCGGCGACGACGTCGGTCTGACCACGGTCTACCGCACCCTGCAGGCGCTCGCCGACGGGGGCGACATCGACGTACTCCGGACGCCGGACGGTGAGTCGGTGTACCGCCAGTGCAGCAACGGCCACCACCATCACCTCGTATGCCGGGGCTGCGGGCTCACCGTCGAGATCGAGGGCCCGGCCGTCGAGACGTGGGCCACCAAGACAGCGCATGCGCACGGCTTCGCCGAGGTGGAGCACACGCTGGAGATCTTCGGCACCTGCCACACCTGCGCCCAGCGCCACTGAGGTCTCCACACCGGTTCGGAACGTGGTTGCGGCCAAGAGGCCACCTCAACCGCAGTACGGTTCCGAACCACGGCCCTGAGCAGATGACCCTGGCCCGTGGCACGATGCCGCCGTAGGAGGCGACCATGACGGAGTACCCGCAACTGCTGCACACGGCCATCGACACCACCGATGTCCGAGGGCTGGCCGAGTTCTACCGCGAGCTCCTCGGCCTGCAGTACCGACCCGGCGACGAGCCGCCCCCGGAGGGCGACGTCGACGATGCCGACTGGCTCGTCCTCGTGGACTCCGACGGTGCCCGCAAGCTGGCATTCCAGGAGGTCGAGCGGTTGGAGCGAAGCACCTGGCCTGAGCACGACGTCCCGATGCAGCTGCACCTCGACTTCACGGTGCCGAACGTCGAGGAGCTGCAACGACACCGCAAGCGGGCCGAGTCACTGGGGGCGAAGCTGCTGCTCGACCGGACCGATGAG
>JANLYC010000175.1:0-4932 GCA_031365435.1 Nocardioidaceae bacterium | reverse complement strand
CGCCGCCCGACCAGGCGGACGTGAACACAGCCCACTTGCCGGTGAAACCGCTGGTCAGCGGGATGCCGGCGAATGCGAGCAGGAAGAACGCAAACACGCCTGCCACCACAGGCGCCTCCTTGCCCAGGCCGGCCCAACGCGACAGGTGGGTCGCTTCTCCGCCGGCGTCGCGCACCATGGTGACGACGGCGAACGCACCGATCGTCGTGAAGCCGTACGCCACGAGGTAGAACAGGACCGCCTGCAGGCTGGTGATCTCCTTACCTGCAACCGAGATGGTCTGGGTCGCACCGACGAAACCTGTGATGAGGAAACCGGCGTGCGCGATCGATGAGTAGGCGAGCATCCGCTTCACGTCGGTCTGGGTGATCGCGATGATCGAGCCGACGGCCATGGTCAGCGCAGCGACGATCCACATCATCGGCTGCCAGTCCCAGCGCGCACCTCCGAGCGACACGTAGAAGATCCGCAGCAGGGCGCCGAACGCGGCGAGCTTGGTGCAGGCCGCCATGAATGCGGTCACCGCGGTCGGTGCACCCTGGTAGACGTCCGGGGTCCAGGCATGGAACGGAGCCGCACTGACCTTGAACAACACACCGACGGCGACCAGGCCCATACCGATGAGCAGCAGTGCGTTGTCGCCGGACTGGTACGACACCGCGGTGTCGATGTCGGCGAAGGTGAAGCTGCCGGCGAAGCCGTAGAGCAGCGCGATGCCGTACAGGAAGAAGGCCGACGAGAACGCGCCCAGCAGGAAGTACTTCATCGCCGCCTCCTGGCTGATCAGCCGACGACGACGCGCCAGACCGCACAACAGGTAGAGGGGTAGCGAGAAGACTTCGAGCGCCACGAACATGGTCAGCAGGTCGTTCGCAGCCGGGAACAGCATCATGCCGCCGATCGCGAACATGACGAGCGGGAACACCTCGGTGTGCTCGATCCCTCGCGACGACGCCTCTCGCTCGGCTTCGGTGCCGGGCAACGCAGCTGCCTGGCCCGCGAACGCGGTAACGCCACCCTCGAGCTGCCGCTCGGCGAACAACATCACGCTCATGATCGAGAACACCAACAGGGTTCCCCAGATGAACAGGGACGGACCGTCGACCGCGATCGCGCCCATCGCCTCGAGCGAGCCACGAGCGGTGCCGTCGTTGTGGGTGGTCAGGTTGGCGGCTACGACGATCACGCCGATGAAGGCCGCCACGAGACCCACGAGCGCCAGGGTTGTCTGGATCATGTATCGGCGCACGCGCGGCACGAACGCTTCCACGATGACTCCGAGCAGGGCGACCCCGAACACGATCAGCAACGGAAAGAGCTTGTCGTACGCGATGTCCGGCGCATTGAACGTCGTGCCAGCAGCAAGCGTCGTCACTTCGACGTCCCCTCTGTGTCAGCGGCGACCGTAGGAACCGGATCCTCGACCCCGACGTGTTGCAGGATCGACGACACCGATGGATTGAGGATGTCGAGCGCGGGCTTCGGGTAGAAGCCGAGCACGACGATCAACGCGAGCAGCGGGGCCAGGGCAGCGACCTCACGGGGGCGCAGGTCGGTGATGTGCTTGGTCGACTCGCGCACCGGGCCGGTCATCGTGCGCTGGTACATCAGCAGGATGTACAACGCGGCCAGCACGATGCCGAGGGTGGCGATGACGGCGGCCGTGATCGACTTCGTGAACGTGCCGGCGAGAACCAGGAACTCGCTGACGAACGGCGACAACCCCGGCAGTGACAGGCTCGACAGACCGGCGACGAGGAACACGCCGGCCAGGACAGGCGCGACCTTTTCGACCCCGCCGTAGTCGGTGATCATCTTCGAACCACGCCGACTGATGAGGAAGCCGGTGACGAGGAACAGGGCCGCCGTCGACAGCCCGTGGTTGAACATGTACAGCATCGACCCGGCCTGCCCCTGGCTGGTCAGCGCAAAGATACCCAGCACGATGAAACCGAAGTGCGAGATCGACGTGTAGGCGATCAGCCGACGGATGTCGTTCTGACCGATGGCCAGCAAAGCGCCGTACAGCACCGAGAACACCGCGAGCGCGATGATCACGGGCGTCGCCCAGCGCGACGCCTCGGGGAAGATGCCCAGGCAGAACCGCAGCATCCCGAAGGTGCCGATCTTGTCGAGAACGCTGACCAGCAGCACAGACGTCCCCGGGGTCCCCTCGCTGGCCGCGTCGGGCAGCCAGGTGTGCACCGGCCACATCGGCGCCTTCACGGCGAAGGCGATGAAGAAGCCCAGGAACAGCCAGCGTCCGGTCGTGGTGCTCATGTCGGCCTTCATGAGGTCTTCGAGCAGGTATGACGGCCCGCTCGCCGACTTGGCCGTGACGACGTAAAGCCCGACCACCGAGGCCAGCATCAGCAGCCCGCCGAGCAGGCTGAAGAGCAAGAACTTCACGGCGGCGTAGGAACGTCGTGCGCCGCCGAACCCGCCGATCAGGAAGTAAATCGGGATCAGGGTCGCCTCGAACAGGACGTAGAACAAGAACACATCCGTCGCGGCGAAGACACCGACGGCGAGTCCTTCGAGGGCGAGCATCCAGGCGAAGAACGAGTTGACGCTCCAGCGACCGTCGTCGGCGTCGTTCCACGAGGCGAGGATGACCACCGGCGTCAGGATCGTCGTGAGCATCACCAGCACGAGGCCGAGCCCGTCGACGCCGACGGCATAGTGGGCGCCGAACGTCGAGATCCAGTTGTACTGCTCGACGAACTGGAACCCACCGGCGTTGTCGTACTGCGTGGCGATCACGACCGAGACCGCGAACGCGACGAGGGAGAAACCCAGCGCGACCTGCTTCGGCAGCACGGCATCGACCGTGCCTCGCCGCGGCAGCAGCATCACCACGACCGCGCCGACGATGGGCAGCGCCGCCAGGATGGTCAGCCAGGGCACAGACATCTCGCTTCCAGTCATGAGAGCTTCACCGCCAGGAGCCCCAGCACGATCAGGGCCGAGCCGCCGAGCATCGACAATGCGTACGAGCGGACGAAGCCGGACTGCCAACGCCGGATGCGACCCGAGCTGCCGCCCACCAGCGCAGCCAGCCCGTTGACGGCGCCGTCGACCCCGCGGTTGTCGATGTAGACCATCGACCGGGTCAGGTACTGACCGGGGCGCATGAACAGGGCTTCGTTGAGGGCGTCGCCGTAGAGGTCTGCGCGCGCAGCCTTGGTGAACACCGAGACCCGCACCGGGGCGACGGCGTCGATCCGCTCCCGCGCATACAGCACCCAGGCGATCCCGGCACCGATGGCGACCAGCACCACCGCCAGGATCGAGATCGCGGTAGCCGAGATCGGCAGGTCCTGATGAAGCTCGGGGCCGACGACCGGCTCCAACCAGTCCACGATCCAGCCGTTGAGCAGCAGGACTCCGCCGAAGACGGACAACCCGGCGAGCACCATGAGCGGGATCGTCATCACCAGTGGGGACTCGTGCGGGTGGACGTCCTTCTCCCAGCGCTTCTCACCGAAGAACGTCATGAGCATCAGGCGGGTCATGTAGAAGGCCGTGATGCCGGCCCCGACCAGGGCGCCGATGCCGACAAAGACGTTCTGGCCGAACGCCGCCTCGATGATCTTGTCCTTCGACCAGAAGCCGGCGAAGCCGGGGAACCCGATGATGGCCAGGTAGCCGCAGGTAAACGTGACGAAGGTGACGGGCAGCATCGACCGCAGTGCACCGTAGCGGCGCATGTCGACGTTGTCGTCCATGGCGTGCATGACCGACCCCGCACCGAGGAACATGTTGGCCTTGAAGAAGCCGTGCGTGAGCAGGTGGAAGATCGCGAACGCATAACCCGCCGGACCGATGCCGGCAGCGAGCATCATGTAGCCGATCTGGCTCATCGTCGAACCGGCCAGGGCCTTCTTGATGTCGTCCTTGGCGCAACCGATGACGGCACCCCAGAGCAGGGTGACGAGCCCAACCGCGATCACGGCCGCCTGCGCCGCGTCGCTTTGGGCGTACACGAAGTTCGAGCGCGTCACGAGGTAGACGCCTGCCGTCACCATCGTCGCCGCGTGGATCAGGGCCGACACCGGTGTCGGACCCTCCATCGCGTCGAGCAGCCAGCTCTGCAGCGGGAACTGCGCCGACTTGCCGCAGGCCGCCAGCAGGAGCAGCAGGCCGAGCGCGGTGGCGGTCCCGCTCGACACCTTGTCCATGCCCGACTCGACGCCCGCGACCGTGGTCGTGCCGAAGGTGGCGAACATCAACATGATGCCCAGCGCCATACCGAGGTCGCCGACTCGGTTGACGATGAAGGCCTTCTTGGCAGCCACCGCTGCGGAGTTCTTCTGCTGCCAGAACCCGATGAGCAGGTAGGACGCGAGACCGACGCCCTCCCACCCGAGGAACAGGGCGAGGTAGTCGGACGCGAGCACGAGCGTGAGCATCGCGGCCACGAACAGGTTGAGGTAGGCGAAGAACCGGCGACGGCGCTCGTCGTGCGCCATGTAGCCGATGGAGTAGATGTGGATGAGCCCCCCGACCCCGGTGATGAGCAGCACGAACAGTGCCGACAGCGGGTCGAAGACGATCGCGTAGTCCACATGGAACGTGCCGGCGTCGACCCAGGTGAACAACCGCTGGGTCAGTGCCTCCTCGCTGCCGCCGCGCAGGTCGAAAAAGGCAGCGAGTCCGAGACCGAAGGAGGCCAGGGGAGCCAGCGTGCCCAGCAGGTGACCCCACGCGTCTGTGTACTTCCCGCCGAGCAACAGCACCGCTGCGCTCGCCAGCGGGATGGCGATGATCAGGAACAGGAGATCAGTCATCGATACCGGCCATCCCTAGTACTTGAGCAGACTGGCGTCGTCGACCGAGGCCGAGCGTCGCGTCCGGAAGATGGTCATGATGATCGCCAGCCCGACGACGACCTCGGCCGCCGCCACCACCATCACGAAGAAGGCGGCGATC
>JANLYC010000054.1:0-5909 GCA_031365435.1 Nocardioidaceae bacterium | reverse complement strand
ACACCCGCTCGGTGTCGATCGATCCGGCGCCACGACGAATCCACAGTAAGTACTCGACGTTGCCGGCCGGTCGGGGCAGCGGGCTCGCGCACAGGTCGATCACGCCAAGTCCCTGGTCCGCCGCGCACGCGGCGACGTCGAGCACGGCACGCACCCGGAGTGCCGACTCGCGGACGACGCCGCCTTTGCCGAGCAGCTCCTTGCCGACCTCGAACTGCGGCTTGACCATGAGCACGAAGTCGGCATGGTCCTGGCTGACGGAACGGAGAGCGGGCAAGACCTTGGTGAGCGAGATGAACGACACGTCCCCGACGACGAGGTCCGGCGCAAAGGGAAGCAGGTCGGCAGCAAGCGCCCTGAGGTTGGTGCGGTCGAGGACGTGGACGCGGGGATCCTGCTGCAGGGTCCAGGCCAGCTGGCCGTAGCCCACGTCGACCGCGATCACCTCGGCGACCCCCATCCGCAGGAGAACGTCGGTGAAGCCGCCGGTCGACGCCCCGGCGTCCAGAGCGCGCTTGCCGGCCACCTGGAGTCCGCTGGGTGCGAAGGCGGCCAGCGCGCCGGCAAGCTTGTGCCCTCCGCGCGAGACGTAGTCAGGCGCGTCCGGATCGTCTCGCACCACGAGCGCGGCGTCGGTGGAGACGCCGCTAGCGGGTTTGGTGGCCACGGTTCCGCTGACGGTGACCCGACCGGCTGCGATCAGCTCCGCGGCGTGCTCGCGGCTGCGGGCCAGCTTCCGGCGTACGAGTTCAGCGTCCAGCCGCAGGCGTCGGGTCACGACCGGGCTTGGAGCAGGCGTGCAGTCATCGGGCCGACAACGTCAGGCCGTGGTCGGGGGCGTTCCGGCATCGTCGAGGACGTCGGCGAGGTCGCGATGGACCGAGTCGTAGACGTCGACGTGCTCGTGGATGTCGCGGTCGTCAAGGCCGTCGAGGCGGGAAACCGCCGTGTCGACCCGGGGGTCTCCGGTCGACCACGCGGTGTCCGGCTCCTCGTGATCTGCTCCGGCCAGGTCAGAACTCGCCTCGTCCTGGGGTCCGGCGTCGCCAGGCGTCTCGCCGTGCGTGTGATCCGACATCGCTGTCTCCTCGTCGCTGCTCGCGGTCAACTTAGCGGTCCCTCCACAGCCCGTCCACGGCGGACAGGTCAAGCTGTGGACCCGCCGGGTCGGGATCATGCTGGCGGTCGAGCCAGTCCCAGCAGGCCGCAGCCACGGTGGCCAGACCGGCATTCGGATCACTCCCCCGACTGCTCACCTCGAGGCGAGCCTGTGCGACGCGGGCAGTCCAGCCGTCGAGCGACCAGGTGGCGTGTTCCTCGGACCCATCGTCGCATCCAGGAGCCCGGTGGGAGCGCAGGAGACCGTCCATGGCCCAGGAAACGTACGACGGGCGGCGCCCTGGCTCCGCGCGGCACAACGTGGGGACATCGGTCACCCCGGTCATCACCAGCAGCGAGTCGGCGCCGCAGGTGACAGCACCCTCGATGTCTGTGTCGAGCCGGTCTCCCACGACGATCGGCCGGGTGGAGGCGATGCGGCGTACGGTTTCGTCGAAGAGGGGCCGGAACGGCTTGCCGGCCACGACGTCGGGGCGCCTCCCAACGGCCGCGGCCAGGGCGTTCACCAGCGTGCCGTTGCCGGGGGCCACGCCCCGCGAGGTGGGGATCGTGAGGTCCAGGTTGGAGGCGACCCAGGGCAGACCGGAGGCCACCGCGTAGGCGCCTTCGGCCAGCTGTTTCCACCCGACGTCGGGATGGAACCCCTGCACGACTCCGGCCGGGTCATCGCCCGCGGACGACACCGGAATCAGCCCGTGCTCCTGCAGCGCCAGGACCAGGCCTTCGCCGCCCACCACCAGGACGCGCGACTCCGGCTCGACCCTCCGCGCGATCTCACGCGCGGCCGCCTGGGCCGACGTGACGACGTCGGTGGCTGCGGCGACGACGCCGAGCTCGCCGAGATGGGCCGCGATCGCCTCGGGTGGGCGAGACGCGTTGTTGGTGACGAACGCCAAGGTCATCCCACGTTCGCGGGCCTCGGCCAGCAGCTCCGGGACCCCCTCGACCGCGTGCGCACCGACATACACGACACCATCGAGGTCGAGCATGGCGCAGTCGTAGGCTTCGACCAGCGGCTCGGCCGAGGTCTTCAGTCCTGTCGACCGCCCCGTCACATGCCCGGCCCGGCATCGGGCACGGGGCCACCGCCACGCGTGCGCTCGCTACGATGCAGCGTGACCGAACAGCAGGATTTCCAGGCGAAAGAGCACGGGCGGCAGCTGCGCCTGCGCCCATTCCCGGCGATGCGATTCGATCCGGCCGTCGTGGGCGACATCGGTGAAGTCACGTCGCCACCGTACGACGTCATGGACCGGCGCATGATCGACGACCTGCTCAACGAGCATCCCCAAAACATCGTCCGGCTCATCCTGCCGCGGATGGTGAGTGATCCCGTCCGGGCCGAAAATCCCTATGCGCGCGCCGCGAAGCTGCTGGGCCGCTGGCGCGAGCACGGCGTGTTACGGACCGATGAGCAGGCCGGTCTCTATGTCTACGAATACGGTGACGCGGTGCACCGTGTCTGCGGACTCGTGGGCGGGCTCGAGCTGCGCAAACGAAGCGCCGGGGTCGTGCTTCCGCACGAAGGCGTGATTCCGCAGATCGTCGCCGACCGGCTCGCCATGCTGGTGGCCGCCCGGGCCAACCTCGAGCCGATCCTCCTCGTATACGACGGTCAGGGCGCGACGCGCGACGTCTTGCACCGGGCTCAGCGGCAGGACCCCCTGATCGACGTCCAGGCCCAGGACGGCACCTTCCACCGAGTGTGGTCGATCACCGACCGCCCTTCCCTTCAGGCTGTACGAGTCGCGCTGGCCTCCCACCAGGCGCTCATCGCCGACGGGCACCACCGGTATGCGACCTACATGCAGCTGCGCAAGCGGCATCGCTCGATCGGCGATGGCAACGGCCCGTGGGACCGCGGCCTCGCCCTGCTCATCGACCAGTCGCAGTATCCGCTCCAGCTCGGACCCATCCACCGCAGCGTCTCGGAGCTCGCGCTGAACGCGGTGACGGTCCCAACCGGCTTCGAGCTGTCCCCGCTGCAGACGATCGACGGGCCCCCAGATCCCCCGCAGGCGCCGGGCTCGTTCGTCCTCAGCGACGGGCGGGCCATGCGTACGGTGCGGCTGACGGCCGAGCGTGACCATGCCGTCAGTGACGCCGAGCTGCTCCACACCCGCCTGCTGCCCGCCTGGGGAAGCAGCGAGGACCAGGTCGGCTACCACCACACCGTCGAGCAGACACTGCACAACGCGCACCAGGACGACGGCATCGCCGTGCTGCTCCATCCGACGACGGTCGCGGAGGTGATGGACGTGGCCCGCGCCGGAAAGATGATGCCCCGCAAGTCGACTTCGTTCGGCCCCAAGCCGCGGATGGGTCTGCTGATGCGCTCCTTCGACGACGAAGCCTGACCAGCGGAGCTGGGGCGGGGATCTGCGGCGTTGGCGTCGGGTGGCACCACCAGGCCTCGGCGCTCTGCGGTCAACCCTGCTTGGTGCGTCGTCGGGGCTTGTCGAGGCGACGGGCGGCACGGATCTCGACCTCGACGCGGCTGACCGGACCACCCGCGCCACGAAAGAAGCGTCGGCGGATCGCGCCCGAGACCTCCACGTGGTCGCCCGCTTGCCAACCGCGCATGGACCGCTGGGCCTTGCGCAGCCAGGCCACGCAGTCGAGGGTGTCGACGCGTTGGCTCGACCGGCTCAGGGCAATCGCATCACGATCGACGATGAGGCGCGCCGTGATGATCGTGTCGCCACTGGGCAGCTGCCGCTCGTCGACCGGCGCCGCGACCCGACCCCGCAGCACCACGTCGTTGCGGGCGACACTCGGATCGTCAGGATCGGCTGGTGGACCGGACTGGTCCCTGAGGGCGGTCGGCTCCTGCTGGGCTCGGGTCATGGCGAACCTCCTTCGGCCGCCAGCGTCGCCGTCGAGGCCGACGCTGGCATCCGGTCGACCCGCCTCTGTGGACAGCCGCCCGCGATCTGTCCGCCGGGGGATGCAGCCCGCTAGCGCTGGGGCGGACCACCCTCGAGCTCGGCCAACCGTTCCGCGGCGTCTGTATAGCCATCGGCGTCCACGCCGGCGGCTCGTTCGAACCACTCACGCGCCTCGTCCGCCCGGCCGTCTGCCAACAGCGCCTCGGCATACGCATAGCGCAGCCGCGGCGCCCAGCTGGCCCGCGACCGACTGCGCAGCTCACGACCTTCGAGCGTGCGGATGGCCGCGGCCGCGTCACCGAGGTCCCGACGCGCGCCGGACTCCACGATCTTCATCTCGATCTGGCCGGCCTCGTCCAGGTCGGGCACGGCGGGGTCCTTGGCCAGCGTCAGGGCGCGCTCGGGGCGACCAAGGCCACGCTCGCAGTCGGCCATCATGGGCAGGTAGATGGCGCTGTGGTTGAGTCGACGGGCAGCCTTGAACTCGCCGAGCGCATCCTTGAACTGCCCGCAGGCGTAGGCAGCTTCACCACTGGCCTCACGGACGATCGCCACTCGCGACGCGCGCGCACGGGCCGCCAACGTGTGCTTGTAGGCCGTCTCGGGGTCGCTGTCGAGCAACCTGGCCGCGGCGACGAGGTGCCGCGCGACGCGGGCCGCGAGCTTCTCGGGGAGCGACTTGAGCTGGGCCATCACGGACTTGTCGAGCTCGTTCCCAGTGATGTCCTCCGGGATCTCGGGACCGTCGTACTCCGCCTGGATCGCTGTGCGTTTGACCTCGGGAAGCTCGTCACGACGCCACCGGCCGGCGGTACTCCGCGTGCGGTCCTTGCTGCGGTCGCGCTCGGGTTGAGCGCCGCGTTCGGACCGTTCCGGTCGGCCCCCCTTGCCTTCAGGTCTACCGCCACGTGCCGGCGGCTTACCGCCGCGTGCGTCCGGCTTACCGCCGCGTACGTCCGGCTTACCGCCGCGTACGTCCGGCTTACCGCCGCGCGAGCGGTCGCCGGAACCTGCTCCACCCCTCGGCGGACGCCGGCTCGGGTTGCTGCTGTCGGCGGGCGACATGATCAGTGCGCTCCTCAGGCATCTTGGCGTTGGTGCTGACGGTCTGCTGGGCCTTACGGTAATGACCCGTCTCCGGGACACGCAAAACCCGAGACGCGACAACACGATTCATCTGGCTGACCGGGCTGATCCGGGCTGACCGAGGCAGCACAGCGGGACAAAGCAAAAGAGGGCCGCCCGGGGGCGACCCTCTTTTGAAAGAATGTCCGGCGACGTCCTACTCTCCCACACGCTCCCGCGTGCAGTACCATCGGCGCTGAAGGGCTTAACTTCCGGGTTCGGAATGGAGCCGGGTGTTTCCCCTTCGCCATGGTCGCCGAAACTCTATGGAGATATAGCCGGCGGGAACCCAGACCTCGGGCTCAAACCGGACCCGACCGTATCTCGGGAACCGCATAGTGGACGCGAACACAACAATTAAGAGTGAGAGAAGACAAGCCCTCGGCCTATTAGTACCGGTCGGCTCCGTGCATTACTGCCTTCCACCTCCGGCCTATCAACCCAGTGTTCTGCTGGGGGCCTTACCCGGTTAACCCGGTGAGAAACCTCATCTTGAAGCGTGCTTCCCGCTTAGATGCTTTCAGCGGTTATCACTTCCGAACGTAGCTAACCAGCAGTGCTCCTGGCGGAACAACTGGCACACCAGAGGTTCGTCCATCCCGGTCCTCTCGTACTAGGGACAGCTCTTCTCAAGTTTCTTACGCGCGCGGCGGATAGGGACCGAACTGTCTCACGACGTTCTAAACCCAGCTCGCGTGCCGCTTTAATGGGCGAACAGCCCAACCCTTGGGACCTACTCCAGCCCCAGGATGCGACGAGCCGACATCGAGGTGCCAA